>CALKXZ010000105.1 GCA_938003775.1 uncultured Granulosicoccus sp.
GCCATGGACCACGTTTCTAAAAGGGCTGCGGATCAAGCACGTGTATGGCAACGATGCCCTTAACGGTTTTCTCAATCACACGGACGTGCTGGTCTGTCTGCTGCCTTTGACCGACAGCACACACGGTCTATTAAACCGCGATCTGTTTGCACAGCTACCCGTGGGCAGTTTTCTTATAAACCCAGGGCGAGGCGATCATCTCAATGAACAAGATTTGCTGCAAGCCCTGAATTCAGGACAGATTTCCGGCGCCTTGCTCGATGTGTTCTCAGTCGAACCGTTACCAGATACACACCCATTCTGGTCTCACCCGCGCGTTGTTATCACACCGCATATAGCCGCCAAAAGTCTGATTGAAGAATCAGTAGGACAGATTGTGGCTAATATTACTGCCGTGCAAAGCGGCCGATTGCCAACGGGGTTGATTGATCGGCAAAGCGGATATTGACGGAGCCAAACTGGCCACCGTACGCAGCACAATTTGTCGTACCAGCTCATCCTCCATTTCAGAGCGTAGTATTCTGGCTTCGTTCTCCTTGCCCAACACCCCGGTTTCATCGTAGGTGTATTCTCGATTCACTTCAACACGATTAAAAGCCTGGCCGGAGGGATAAACGGGTGGGGCACCATCAATGGATTCGCCAATGAGCATATTGACCGCATGGGAGAGTTCAAGCTCGTTAACGCGCCCATTACTCTGTACTGACACAACCCGTTCTTTTTGTTCTTCGTTTGTCAGACGCAATAAAATATCAGCTCTGTCTCGATTGGGAGCCAATGTAAAAGCTGCGTCTCGCATAGCGGATCTAACCGCCTCTGCAATGCTCAGATTACGCGCAGCATCGATATAAATACTGCCCAAATCCGTTTGCCGGGTAACACTGCCGCGCGGATGAAATCCACACGCAGCCAAGCAAAGCGTAATCATGACAAGCACCGCAAAGGTACGCAGGTGCAAACCTGGACACCATCGTGTCCAGGCTATACATCGGGCTATGCGTGGAGTTAATATCACTCGCTAGTGGCTGCCTTGGCAAAGTTTGCCAGAGCACCACTCACTTTCTTCAGGACTTCATCGCAGCCTTCAATGCCGTGCCGTTTCTGCAGATACATGGGATCGTTCCAGCCCAGATGGGTCTGACCGGCTTCATCCTGCCAGGCAAGCATTTTTTGTGGTAAATCCAGCGCAACACTCTGCGCGCAGTTCATCAATGGCGTACCAATTTTGGGGTTACCAAAGATCAGCACTTCTGTCGGACGCAGACTGAGCCCCACATTGTCGGCATTACTGGTATGGTTAACCCGCCCGAAGACTGTCATTCCTTTGCTTTCCAGCGCAGCTGTCAGCTTATCGATCGTCATACTGACATCAAACGGGCTTTCAATACTGCTAACACCACTATCCATGGCGTCTTGCGCTACCGCTGTTTGAACAGAAAACAGTGCGATTACACCCAAGATTAATGCTCTCATGTACAGATCCTCAGCTGAATTAGATTGTCGGACGCCTAGTGTACCGTGTTCATTCGAATTTTAACGACGGGTTGCCTATAACCGGGCTTATTGCATGAATATGCGGGATTAGGGTATGCATAGGCTGTTACTGAATCGCGATATTTACACCGAATTCGTACAAACCTATTTACCGCAGGCGCGACGGTTCCTGTGGATTGTGACGGCCGACATCAAGGATTTACATGTCGATATCAACCATCAATTTCAGCCATTGCTGGACGTACTAAACGACCTAGTAGAGTCCGGGATAGCGGTCAGATTAATTCATGCCAAAGAACCAGGCCCTCGATTTCGTGAAGACTTTGATCGCTGCCCAGCACTGATTAACAGCGACCTATTCGAACGAATATTGTGTCCACGAGTGCACACCAAAGCAATCGTTGTGGATGGAAATCTTGCTTTCGTTGGCTCAGCCAATCTGACCGGTGCCGGATTGGGCGCCAAGCATAAAGACCGACGCAACTTTGAAGCAGGATTCATGTTCGATGAGCGCGAGCCATTAAATGAGCTCATGCAATGGATTGATGAGCTGTACCTGGGCGAGCATTGCCGCACATGCCAGCGACGGGACCATTGTCCGGATCCAATTATTGAGCTGCAAGGTCATATCCCGTGATACCCGTACATTACGTGGTTACGCTGGAAAACCTGAAAGCACAGATTTCCGCGGCTATACTTTGGTTGTTATAAAGGCTGATGACAAGACGCGCAATCGTATTTGCCTTTGTCCGCACTATGCAGGCTGCACACAAAAGCTGCATAGTGCCGGTTAGCGTTACCGACAATCACTGAGCACCCGTCACATGGTCAAAGTAGCAACCGGCGTAGGTCCGGAATTTCCACAAGTTGTTGTGCTGTTCGGGGCTACTGGCGATCTAGCCAAACGCAAGCTTATCCCGGGACTGTTTCATTTGACCAGTTCAGAATTCATACCGGATTGCCGAATCATCGGTGTGTCTCTGGATGACTTGGGTGTGGACGGGTTCAGCAAGCTATGCCGAGAATCGCTGGATGAATTCTCATCAAGAGACATTGACTCTGAATCCTGGCAACGTTTTCAATCGCGATTAAATTATATGCCGCTCAGCGCTGGTGCCAAAGCTCTTCAGACGGCAGTGCTCGACGCTGAAAGCGATATCGGCGGTGAATGCCGACGATTGCATTATTTGAGTGTTCCACCCAAAGCAGCTTTATCCGTCATACAGCTACTGGGAGAAGCTCAACTGATCGACCGTGCAAACGTGGTCATGGAAAAACCATTTGGTGTCGATCTTGAAAGCGCCGTGCTATTAAATGCTGAAGTCCATAAGGTGTTTTCTGAGGAACAGGTTTTTCGCATTGATCATTTTTTAGGCAAGGAGCCTGCACAGAACATTCTGGCGTTCCGCTTTGCCAATGGTCTGTTTGAGCCGATCTGGAACCGTAATTTTATTGAGCATGTTCAGATCGATGTGCCTGAAACACTGGGATTGGATAACCGAGCAGCCTTCTATGAGACAACCGGCGCCTTTCGCGACATGGTCGTTACGCATCTGTTTCAGATACTGGCGTTTGTTGCGATGGAACCACCGGTGGCGCTGGAGCCCAATGCAATCAGTGAAGAGAAAATTAAGGTCTTCAAAAGCATGGCACCGATTGAGCCGCAACACGCTGTTCGCGGACAATACAATGGTTATTGCGAACAGGATGGCGTCAACCCGGAGTCCGAGACCGAAACGTTCATCGCCCTGAAATGTACTATCGATAATTGGCGGTGGGCCGGTGTACCGTTTTACTTACGAACGGGTAAACGACTAGCTGAGGGCCAACGCATTATTTCCATTGCTTTTCACGAACCACCCAAAAGCATGTTTCCAAAAGATTCCGGCGTGGGTCTTCACGGACCCGATCACTTGACTTTCGACCTGTCCGATTCATCCAGAACATCGCTATCGTTTTATGGCAAACGCCCAGGCCCCGGCATGAAGCTGGATAAGCATAGCCTACAGTTCTCCATGGACGAAACCAAACATATTGGTGAGGTACTTGAAGCTTATGAGCGGCTGATACTGGATGCCATGCGCGGTGACCATACGCTGTTTACCACCTCTAAAGGTATTGAACGATTGTGGCAAGTCTCAGCCCCGCTACTTGATGCGCCACCACCGGTCAGTCGCTATGCACCCGGTTCTTGGGGACCCAATGCCATTCACCAACTGATAGCACCTCGCGCATGGCGCCTGCCCTTTGAACGCAGTTGGCGGGCTTAAAGCCTGCTTTCATACACCAAACCCAGGCAAATAAAATCGGGGTTCAGCGTAATCGGTTAGCCTTTATCGGCCGCGTGCTCAGCCAAGCCGATACCTGCCAGCACCAGCAGTAGCCCGGTGAAGTGATACCACCTGAATACCTCCCCGAGTATCAACACCGCCAACAGAGAACCAAAAATAGGCACTAAATTAACAAAAAGACCGGCTCGGTTACTACCCAGTAGTTCCACACCACGTGCATAGGATAGTTGACTGACTACTGTCGGAAAAATGATGACATACAGCAGTACTAACCAGCCCTGAGCACTGGGCATAGAGGCGTTACCTTGGGCCAGTTCCCAGCCAGCAAACGGGATGGTCATGATGAACGCACTGACCGATATCACCCACATAAAGCTCATCCAATGTATCTTCGGTTTCCAGCGCAATCCAAACGAGTAGGCGGCGTAGAAAACGCAGCCAAGCAACATAATGGTGTCGCCCTTATTCATCCCTTCACTGAAGAAACGTCCGGGCTCGCCAGCAGTCGCCGTTATCAAAACACCCAACAACGTCATGATCAACCCGACAATCTGTAGTAAGCGTACGCGTTGGGATAAAAATATAAAATTGGCCAGCATAATGAGTACCGGCATCGATGCCTGTTCAATACTGGTATTGATAGCCGTGGTGTGATTCAACGCCAAGTACATCAGCAAATTGAATGCGGCCATTCCAAAGGCGCCCAGCACGAATAATAGCCAAAGGCTGTGCTTCAATACAGGCCAGTCGCGTTGCAGCGGACCTAACGCAAACGGCAACAGGAACAAAGACGCACACAGCCAGCGCACGCTGGTTAAGGTAAACGGTTGCCAGTCGGCCGTGGCAAGCCTACCAGCCACCGCATTACCGCCCCATAGCAATGGGGCAATAATCAGCAGCAGATAGGCGTTGTTGACTAAGCCACGAAAGGCATGTCTGGCAAGTGTGACCAATGAATGCGTTACTTGGCTACTATATTAACCAGACGACCTGGCACAACTATCACCTTGACCACGTTCAACCCTGCTATGTGTTTCTGTACACTTGCATCGGCACACGCCTTGGCCTCACACTGCTCTTTGGAGGCATCAGCAGCGACGAGAATAGTAGACCGCTTTTTACCGTTTACCTGTATGACCAACTCCAGCTCGTCGCGTGCGAGTGCACTTTCGTCAGTCTCGGGCCAGGCTTCATTGAGTAATGCGGTTGTATAACCCATGTGTTGCCATAATTCGTGTGTCATATGCGGTACAAATGGGCTAAGCAGTCGCACCAGTGCGCCACAGGCTTCAAACAGTACGGCCTTGCCATGCTCGGTTCGATCTTCAAAACGGGTTATCTCGTTGAACAGTTCCATCATGGACGCAATGGCTGTATTAAAGGTCATTCGCCGTTCGATGTCGTCGGTCACCTTGGCAATGGTTTCATGAGTTTTGCGGCGCAATGACTTCTGATTTTCGTTCAATGCGTTTATGTCTAGCGGTGCCTGCATAAACGAGGTATCCAGTGCGCTTATTTCTCGCCACACTCGCTTTAAAAAGCGATGCATACCTTCTACACCGCCCTCTTTCCATTCCAATGATTGGTGTGGGGGTGTATCGCTCATGGAAAACAATCGCATGGTATCTGCGCCATAGCGCTCAATCATTTCAAGCGGATCCACACCGTTGTTCTTTGACTTGGACATTTTTTCGATCCGTCCGACCGTTACCGGCTGCCCATCACTGATTAACGTGGCGTTGGCAATACGCCCTTTATCGTCATACCCAATGTCCAGTTCGCTGCGGTTAAAGTACTCGTTCTTACCGTTACCGTCCTGACGGTAAAACGATTCTGCAACCACCATGCCCTGAGTCAGCAATCGGCTAAAGGGCTCATCGGAGACAACCAGCCCAGCATCGCGCATCAGCTTATGGAAAAACCGCGCATACAATAAATGCAGTACAGCGTGTTCCACGCCGCCTATATACTGGTCAACGGGTAACCAGTAGTCGGCTCGGTCGTCGAGCATCTGTTGGGCATCGGGGCTGGTAAAGCGGGCGTAGTACCAGCTTGATTCAAAGAAGGTGTCAAACGTGTCGGTCTCACGGGTGCCCGGTTTATCGGTACCGGGCACTGTTGTATTAATGAAGTTCGGGTCTTGCTTGATGGGCGATTTCACACCTGAGAACGCAACATCCTCGGGCAGCAATACTGGCAAGTCTTCCTCGGGGACGACATGCACGTTACCTTGTTCGTCGTAAATGACTGGAATAGGACAACCCCAATATCGCTGGCGTGAGACGCCCCAGTCACGCAAACGATAATTGACCTTGCGTTCACCGTTGGCCACCGCCACTAAATGTGCCGTCGTGGCATCAAACGCAGCCTGGAAATCCAAGCCGTCAAACTCTCCTGAATTGACAATAACCGTGTCGTTCTTGTCGGTGAATGCCGCTTCGCTAACATCCACAGGCGCAGTGGTGGATTGCACCACTTGTTTGATCGGCAATCCGTACTTCGTGGCAAAATCCCAATCACGTTGATCGTGCCCTGGTACGGCCATGACAGCGCCGGTACCGTAGGTAATGAGTACAAAATTTGCCACGTAGACCGGAATACGCTCACCAGATACCGGGTTGATGGCTTCAATACCCAACGGTACGCCGCGTTTTTCCATCGACTCCATGGCCGCTTCAGAAGTACCCGTTGCCGTGCACTCGGCGATGAAGTCTGCTACCTCTGAATTGCGGCGACCCATGGCCTTGGCAACGGGGTGTTCCGCAGCCACCGCCATATAGGTCACGCCACCCACCGTATCGGGCCGCGTGGTGTACACCCGTATTGAATCTGGCTCGCCATCCTCAAGGATATCCAATGCTGTGTCGCCCCGGCCCACCAGCGCGAACTCAAATTCCACACCCTCTGAGCGACCGATCCAGTTCTTCTGCTGGGTACGAACTGCCTCTGGCCAGCCTTCGAGCTTGTCGGTCTCCTCCAGTAACTCTTCGGCGTATTGGGTTATTTTCAGGAACCACTGCGGAATCTCGCGACGCTCCACCTTTGCCCCGGAACGCCATCCGCAACCGTTGCCATCCACCTGTTCATTGGCCAATACAGTGCCTTCAACCGGATCCCAGTTGACCACTGCCATCTTCTTGTAGGCCAGGCCCTTTTTTACCAGTTGCGTGAAAAACCATTGTTCCCACCGGTAATACTGCGGGGTGCAGGTGGCCAACTCGCGAGACCAATCGTAGGCGATACCCAGTTTTTGTAACTGATTACGCATCTCGTCGATATTGGCGTAGGTCCAAGACGCTGGTGCCGTGTTGTTTTTGATAGCGGCATTTTCAGCGGGCAGACCGAACGCATCCCAACCCATCGGTTGCAGTACGTTGAAACCCTGCATACGCTTGAAACGCGATACCACATCACCAATGGTGTAGTTACGAACATGCCCCATATGCAAACTGCCGCTGGGGTACGGGAACATGCAGAGGCAATAGTACTTGGGCTTATCCGGATCTTCGAAGACCTCAAAGGCGCTGTTGGCTTGCCAAACCTTCTGCACGCTGGCTTCGATCACGGACGGGTCGTATTGATCCTGCATGGCTTGCTACACAATTAAAAACTAGGTTAATAATACAGTAGCAGTTGCCGTCTGGTATGAGAATAACGTGAGAGGAATCAAGCGCGTGACTGGTGCAGAAAAAGCTCATGCAGCAA
>CALKXZ010000106.1 GCA_938003775.1 uncultured Granulosicoccus sp.
GCAAATTCCATCCACCGGGCGATGGTGTCCACGGGCATGCCGTTGTCGGTACGTAACGGGCTGTCAGTGGGTCGGAAACCCGTGGACAGCGCAGAGGCAGGGTCACTGAGCATGACGCCAATAAAGGTTGAAGCCACTATCCAGCTACCCAGTTCACCGAGTGATTCA
Organism: uncultured Granulosicoccus sp.; assembly: GCA_938003775.1. Classification (GTDB taxonomy): domain Bacteria; phylum Pseudomonadota; class Gammaproteobacteria; order Granulosicoccales; family Granulosicoccaceae; genus Granulosicoccus. Next base: position 169 of record CALKXZ010000106.1, read on the forward strand.
CCGCCCGCGGCTTCTGCTTCAGCTAAGCAGTAAAACCACAACGGTGTGCGATGGCTGAAACCGGACTCGCTGTTTTCGAGAAATGATTGCAATGCCGGTTTACTATCGAACAAGGCAGCGACATTAACTATGGGGTCGGTGCTCAGTTGTCCCTGGTCTTTAAGGTGACGATGTAATGCTTGACCAGTGGGCAGGCGTAAGCTGTATCCACGGCGCAGATTACGTCGAGCAAGATGACGAAACATTTCCCATAGTTCACTGCCTTCGGCATGCTCTCCGCCCTCGTTGATCATTTTCCCCAACGGGGGCGCGATCTCAGTATCAATACGTCTGGCATTGCGTGCGGGTTGACCATCGGTGCTGTCCATGGGATCAACGCCAACGAAGCGCCTCCAGTCAATAATCCAGTTCTCGGGTAGTTTCTTACCACCAAAGAAGCCGCCATTGGCAGTGAACTTAAACATCAAGTCGAACGTTGCGTTATCCTGCCCCCTGTCTCCACGACCAAAGTTGCGATTGAAGTCGTACACGTTTCGCACCATTGTATGGCCAAAGCGAAATGCAGCTCCTGAGAATTCCAGTGGCAGGGCATTGCCCATTTCATGCCCTGGATGGCGTTGGCGGTATTCGGCACGGAATCGAAAAAAACCAGCAGCTCTGTCGTCCAATATTCGTTGTACTACATCGCTCTGGCATATAGTTTTAAGGTAGCGCTCAATAGCCAGCCATTGATAGTGAAGTCGAGTGAGCTGTTTTGCGGAATGAAAATCTGCAATCCATCCGGTGTCATTTTTTGTAAGGTAATCAACTACGCTATTGTGAAAGCGTAGGAAGCTGACATGAAACTGTGCGATTGCCAGATTCTCATCGTTACGCATGTCGCCAATCAACGCGCGGGACTCTTGCGAATTTTTGAATTTTTGCAGATCCTCAGCGCTCATTCCCGCACCGGCAAGCTTGGCTGCCGATTGACTGACTTTTTCTTCAACCTGTCCGTAGCGGGGAAGATCGCGGTGCGGGTCCAGATTGTCGGGTACTGTATCGCTACCATCCGGTTGTGCAGGTATGTTCTCGGCGGTTCCCACTCGCATCTTTGCCGTCAGTGTTGGATGACGCATCCCGGAAATAACGGTCGCTACTTCGTTGGGTAGATCAGGTCCAATGGGGGTTCCTCCATAAACGCTGTCCAAATCAAACGCCGGTGATCGTGCATTTTTTAAGTCGGTTTCGATCTTATCGGCGGAGTGAATCGGCGTGGGATTTGTTATAGAACTGATCTCGCTATCCCGGTCAGTTTTTGCAGTGAGCTCATGGTCGAGGAATTGACCCCAGTAGGTTAATACTGGAGGCAGCGACGAGTCTGTTGATGCATTAAGCGCGGTGTCTTCAACATCAGTATTGACCATTGCGTTACCTAGCGCATCAAGATCAGCGATGGTGGCATCGCACTCTGGCAGGTAGTCATCAGTGTGACTACTCGGTGGTAGTAGGTAACCAAAGTCTGCTCGTGCATCTACAGCAATATCGTTGTCTGCAGGTGCGGCTGCGCTTGCTAGTCGTGATCGTCTACGAGGTGGTTTCTCGCTACCACCGTGAGATTGAAATCTGATGGTCATCGGTGTACTCCTAGGTTGCTGTTACGGATATCAGTACCAAATAGATACACAGTTATTGGGTTCCGATACGCTACACCAGCCGAACAACAGATCACAGTGACCATCACACTATATAGACGAAAGAACAGTGCTGATCGTTCATCCAAGTGTGTTTAGCAGCGTAGGCATATATAGAGTCTACTCAGAAAGTGACAATTCGCTGACAAGTAACCTAACCAATGGATTAGTCAGTCTCTACACGTTTCCGTTCTCTGGTTAACTGGGGTCAGTGTTCTCGAATATAGAACCGATCGAACGAGTCTATATTTTCTGTAGTTGCCCGCTAGATCGTAATCCGCTCCACAGCATCTGTGTTCACTTAAACCATGAAAATGGTGTGAACGACGCTAACCCCATACCCCAGCCATTGCCCAGTCACTTTCGTAGGTTAATAGAATATGAGTTGAGAGTTTTGGTTGGTAAGGGTGCTGCGATGTCTACTGTTCAATAACCGCTTGCCGTTGCACATCCACTTGTGGATCCAGAGATACTTTTGATCCATCGAATCGCCCGGCATCAGCTGCATCACCAGGCCGAGCGCCTTTGTATTTGCTGTAGTTGGTGACCAGGTCTGCGGAACATTCGCGCTGTACAATTTCCATCTTCTTTACCGTGAGTGCCGTGCCGGTTGTTGTAGCGGCGGCTTCTGCTGCCTTGCGCTCAGCGACCAGTGCGTGAACTCGACGGTTCACCTCCATTGCAAATGAAACTCTGTAATCATAGGCTGCAGATCTTCCCGCTGGAAATGTTCCCGAGCGGCGTCGTGTAGCCAGTGATCGCTCAGTGGCGTTCTCCAGATAGTCCATCGTCATCTTTGCAACTTTCACGTCTATGTCAAAGCCACGAAATTCAGGGCTTTCTCCGCCACCTGTCACAAACAAAACACTGTGCAGCTCTTCCACTGCCGTGGCTAACCATTTGATATGCATCGGCACGCGAATTCCTGCGCGAAAGGCTTCGCTACTAAATTGACTCGTGTGTAGGTCGGATTCAGTGATGCCATAGCGGGACATCAACGATTGGCAGCGGCGCAGAGCGATTTCAGCTTCATGAGGCGATGCCTCTGTCTCTTGTGCCATTGCAAACAGCTTGCGAATGCGCTCAAGCAGTTTTTCCCGATCAACCAACTGAACGTGATTCTGTTGCTGGGTATTGTGATCGGTGTGTTGATTTTCCTGTTGAGCTGCCGATGGATCTGGTTGAGCTGCATCATTGGCTACGGGACGATCATACGTCTCTTCGCTGTTGCCCACTGTGGTTTTTTGTTCAGCGTCCAGATGCTGGGCACTGACTGTATGAGTGCCTGATGACATGTCTGATACTTCTGCGGGTCGTTGTGGTTGTACTGATGATGTGCCCAAATTTACGATGCCTGCATTGGCGAATTCACGCAGTATTTGGACGCCCCAAGTAACAAATCCTTCATGCATAAGCTGTGGTTCTGGGACGCTAAGTAGGGCTAATGCATCTGTCTGTTTGAGCGGTAATAACGAAGCTGCAAATATGTAGCCTTCGGGCATGGGAATGACTCGTCCCAGCAGGAAATCACGTGTGGTGATACTTTCACTGGCCAATACATCGTGCACTCGACGTGCTTTATCTTGTGAGTTTGGTGGCTGACGAAGTCTGCGAACCGTAACAGTGCTTCCAGGTTTGACGTCCACAGTTTCCAGGACTCGCAGAGAACTCTTGGCAAGCGCGGTCACATACCGTCTTCCTAGAGGCCTTTCGCGACGCACCTGTTTGCAGATGTAATCATCTATGGGTCTCCTGGCATTACCATCCCATGACCGGAGCAGACTTTCCTCGTACAGGAATGCGCTAACTTGAATTGACAACGGTGGCTCAGTCAGTGTGGTTCCCACTACGCTAACTGACAGGCCAAGCCTGTCTGCAATCCGCTCTGTCATTGGATAGAGTGTGTCTGTAAAGTGTGCAGGTCCTTGTGGGTGATGATCCAGCCATTTACCCAGCCGAAGTCGGGTACGATTGACCTCGTTAGTCTGTTTACGTGGTGACATCAGAATAATGTGTTTGAATGCAAATTTTCTAAACTTCACCATGATACCGAAGACGCTAATTTGATGTGCAGATCTGTCATGGTTTGGCTATTGGCGTGAGCGGTGTCTATCAGTTTTCTAGCTGTAAAGCCGATGAGCGCATCGTAATTTGCCCCATACTGGGCAGAGGGAAATTTGAGATCACTGACGACAGTGATATTATTCACACTTCAGGTACGCTTATAATCAATGGCCGCCGAATAAAGTTTGCTTATGCCTATCGGGCGATGGCCCATGGTTAGAGCGATGTGGCGTCCACACAGGTGGTTTGATACGGATGAAACAGACAATCACCGGTTTTCACCAAGATGAATTGGACGATTGGGTTGCCGAGCTCAACTGTGGCCATGGGCAACATGTGAGACATAATCCGCCATGGCAGTTGCGCCCCTGGGTGCTGACTGCGCAGACCCGAAACACGTATTTGGGCCAGACATTAGAGTGCAAAAAATGCGATGCTGGTGCGCCGAGAGATGCTTGGGCGGAGCCCGATAAATGACGTGGTCCTACCCTGTGCCACCACCTGTACGCCCAATGGGTTATTTTTGGGTGATGCCAGGGTTTTTATTAAGCTTAAATTAAAATTCGCTTACCATGAGCATCATTAGCCCTATTGCTCGTGCAGAGCCGACGATCTGTCCATGACTTCCATTTCACGCTGGCAACTGAATCGTGCCGGTATTGTTAATGTCTATCAGTACGAAAACGAAGTACTGCATTTTCGCGGTGGACGGCTATTGTTGCGTGGTATCAATGGTTCGGGTAAATCGACAGCGATGAACATGTTGCTGCCGTTTCTGCTCACGGGTAAAACTCGAGGCATTGATGCAGCGGGCGAACAGACAGGTGTTCTAAAATCCTGGATGCTTTCAGGGCGTGATGAAAAGCAGCCAGTGGGTTATTTATGGCTCGAATTTTCACGTCGCGTGAATCAGACTCAGCTCGGTGATGAGCCTGCAGGTGGAGCCAAAGAGCATCCAGAAACCCCATCAGAGTCTATTGAATACCTGGCCGTTGGTTGCGGCATCAAGGCTAGTCGGGCATCCGATTCGGTCAATACCTGGTGGTTTGTCACCAGTCTCAGGCCAGGTATTGATTTTCCGTTGGTGGAGCAAAAAGTGCCATTGTCGGTTGACTCGCTGCGGATTGCTTTGGACCCTGACCCGGTCTTTGCTATGGATCGGCGTGCTGACTACAGGCAGGAAATCCAGCGTCGGTTGTACGGTGGGGCGCCCATCGACTCCTTTCTTGAAATCATCAATACCGTGCGTAATCCACGAGTGGGGGACCGTGTTGATCTGGAGCTACCCGCCTACCTAGTCGCTGCGCTGCCTAATCTGTCTGAAGCATCGCTTGTGGAAGCTGCGCGCCCGCTGGACGATTTAGATGAACATCGACGTAATGTAGGGGACCTTGATGCAACCGCTACCGGGTTGGCAGGTATTACCGATATCTATCATCTCTATGTGCTGACTGAGCTGCAACGCGAAATGCAGCTGGCTCAAGATGCATTGAAGTCGATGCGCCGTGCATCACGTGAGTTGCAGCAGGCACAGCACGCTTTGGAACAGACTGTTCAAGCACAGGCTCAAGCCAGTGAACATCTGAGCCTGTTAAAGGAGTCCGTTGAATCCCTGGAACAACAGATTCAAGCTCTGCAACGGTCATCAGCGTATACAGAAGGCCAACAACTGGAAGATTTACGTCACCATGTCACGAATCTGGAGCAAGCGCTAACCCAGGCCCAGGTTGAGCTAGATGTGCGGCAAACACGGGTGTCTGAGCATATCAAATCGGTCATTGAGGCCGAACACCAAACTGACGAGCACTGGCAGGCATTTTCAGAGCAGCTCACCCTGTTGAGCAGAGACATTCAAGAGGTTGGGGTGGCATCACGAACACCGAGTTTAGTCACGGTACCAAGAGTGGCGTTACACGGTGCTGAAGGTGCCAATGAGCCCATGCAAATGCAGAATGACTCGACTACGATGGAGAGTTTGACAACCTTGGCTAGCGCTGCAGGTATGCGTCAACTGGACCTGAATACGGCGCGAGAGCAGTTGGGACGATTCAAATTAGCGGAAACAGGATTGCGTGATGCACGTGCCGCAAAGGACAATGCGGAGCACAACGTACTGGCCAGTGATCGGCGATTTCAGGAAGGTCGCCAGGCGTTGGAACAACAACGTGAGACTTGGTTTGCGTTAATACTTGCGTGGCAACAGGAAGCCAGTGCCAGTCATACAACTTCACAGGCTACAGATCTAAAGCTCGATCATCATCCTTTATCCACTGAATTACTCATCGATCTACAGAGTCAACAACCGGCCGAACCGCATGATATTCACGCCCTGTTAGATAAGGGCATTGGTGATGCTGTTGATGGACAGCAACGCTTAGTCATTGCCCAGGAGGCTCGGGTTAGTGACGCAACCGAGGCGCATCGATTAGCGCAGCAGGAATTGGATCGGCTGATGTTGCTGAGTGAGCCAGAGATCCCTCGCTTGTTGTGGCAGCAGCGAGATGGGCCGAGCTTTGCGGAATTGGTGGATTTTAGTGATGAGCTGACACCGACACAATGTGCCAGGCTAGAAGCGGCACTAGAAGCCAGTGGGTTGTTGTATGCAACGATCGAAGCAGAGGGTGTGCGACTGCGAAACGGAGAGTTACTGGTGGTTGCAGGACCGGCGGTCTTGCAGCCATTGAGTACGGTTCTGCAGGTTTCAATACCCGATGCAGCGACTCATAGCATCAATGAGAAGCAGGTCGCTCTGCTACTCAATAGCATTAGCGTGGATATCGGTTCGGACTGTGCCACCATCATTTCAACCGATGGTGAATTCAGACTTGGTGTGCTGTCAGGTAAGCACGATAAAACGGTTGCGGAGTATGTGGGTGCCGGTGCACGGCGTGACCAGCTGGAACGCCTGCGCCGAGCTGCTGCTAGTGAGGTTGAGACACTCAGTACCGTTTTAAATGATACACACGCGATCTTGGAGAATCTCAGGCAACTGTATCAAACACGGGTGGCATTAAAGCAGCAACTGCCTGACCTTAAAGAATTTGATTTAGCACAGGCCGTTGCGATCGCTAGAGAGCAGGAGCTTAACGTTGCTCGAGAGCGTCTCGAAGAGCGTCTGCATAACTTTATTGAAGCCGAACAGCGTCTGAGCGTTGTGGATGATGAATGTCAACGAGTATGCCGAACGCTGAAACTGCCAGCTGATGATCAGGCCTTGCACGTGGTGGAAAACCGGCTTGCCACCATCCGCGCGGATATTCAGCGTGCCGTGCAGTCCTACACAATGCTGGATAGGCTGTGTACGCAATGGCAACGGGCGGTAGAACATTTTCAGCAGGCTCAACAGGATCTGGTGCAAGCAACACAAAGATTCGATGATAGCCGTTCGCGTTTTATGGCCGAACGCAGTAAGCTGGAAACCTTAGAGGCTACACTGGGATCGAGTTATCGCGAAGTGGTTGAGATGATCACCGTTCATCAGCGCAACGCCACTGATGCTCGCTCACAGATTCCATCTGCAACGCTACGTGCTAATGACACTATTCGGCAGAACGAGGCCGCCAAAAACCTGCTGAGCAATGCCGCCGGGGCAGAGCAGTTAGCCAGCTCGCGTTGTGTTGAACTTCACCGACATCTGCGCCGTGTGGTTGAGGTGCCGGGTCTGTTGGCAGCGGCTAATGCTCTGCCGCATTCACCAGAATCACGATACGATGCCCAGCCACCCGACAAACATATTATTGCATCGACCAGTGACGATGCTGATGGTTTGAGTGTGTTACTGGCTAATTTGCGAACTCAGGTACCGAGCAAACAGATAGATCCCACCAGAGCCGATGGCGTACGTCAGTCCCTGCGGCAACGACGCAACATGTTAGGTGCGGGGTGGGATGCGGAAGACCACCAGCCAGATCCCAGTCTGCCAATGAGTATTGGGGTTATTGGCCCATTGGGCGAGATGCCACTGGCTGAATCATTGGTGGTGGTGCGTACCCAGCTGTCGCAATTGCGGGCTCTGTTGAGTGAAAAGCAAGATCAGGCTTTACGTAATTTGTTACAGGGTCTTATTGCACGTGAAGTGGCTGAAAAAATGCACGAAGCGAACCGGTTGATTCAACGTATGAACGATCGGTTGAAAACAGTGACATCCTCTCACGGTATTGGCGTGAAGTTGCGTTGGCGACAATCTCAGGAGCTTGATACGACGGTCAGTGATACGGTAGAGATCTTAGCCAAGCGACCAGATCTTCGTAGCGAAGCCGAGGAACAACAATTGCGATCATCGCTAGCACATTCTTTGGAAGAGGCTAGACGTATGGCACCGGATGCGCCTTACCGTGATTTAATTGCCACTGTGTTTGACTACCGATCCTGGCATGAGATGGCCATATTGCTTCGCCGTGGTGATGAACCCATGAAGCGGCTTACGCGCCGGACGCCTTTGTCTGAAGGTGAAAAAAAATTGGTGTCCTACTTGCCACTGTTTGCCGCCGTGGCAGCCAGTTGTGATGCATTGGCTGATGCTGGTGGTCATGGCGTGCCACGATTCTTATTGCTCGATGATGCCTTTGCCAAGGTGTCTGAGGACAACCATGCTGCATTGTTTGGGTTACTGGTATCGCTAGAGCTGGATTTTATCGCCACCAGCGAACGCCTTTGGGGAACGCACGCCAGTGTGCCGTCATTGTCAATTACCGAAGTGGTGCGCGACACATCATTAGGTGCCATCTTACTTGAGCACAGCACCTGGGATGGTCATACTTTGCAGATGATGACAAATGATGTACCCGAGAATTACGAGCGTCCTGACACAGACCTACTGACACGTCGTACAGACTCGGGTATGTCATATGATGACGAGCTACTGCCTCTATGAGCGTGACGAATGCTGGAGCGCAATCGGCGTCTGCTGAACCGGGTATTGAACCCGTTACTATCTCTATTGACGCGGTTGGTTCCGGCGCTGGTGCGGATCAGGCTCGGTTACTGTTTCGCTATCTTAGCGGAGAAGAGTGGCAGGAGTATCGCGCCATTCTGTCGGTTTTTGCCGATACATTTTTTGCCGAGTTTGCGCCTGAAGATGTCATTCTCGCGTTACGAGAACACCCTGTGGACATTGATGACTCGGTGGTGCCTGATCGTCTTGAAAGTTTACGGCGCTGGGGTAATTTGAGTGCATCAACCTCGGTTGGTAACCCGGCAAGCTTGAGCGACTACTACAAACGTCGACACCGGTATCTGATTACCCGAGCAGGTCAGGAAGTATTCGACAAGGTGGAGGGTATTCTTCATCGTGTTGACCATGTCAGCGACGTACAAGCGGGTCGATTGCGTGATCTGCATCGAGCACTTGAGTCCTTGATTCTCATGGTGGATAGAGGAATAGATAAACTGCCGACCACGGAGTTAGTCGATACAGTTCGTAGGGTATTTGATGCACACGAATCATTCAGTACGGAGATAACGCAGTTTTTTGCCTCCATCAATCAGTGGCAGAGCCGTTTTGATCTTGAGCCCGACGAGGTCACCTTCTTTGCCAACGTATTGGTGGGCTATGTTTCCGAACAATTGCAAGAAATTGAGCGTATGGCGCGACCTATTGCAGGTAGCTTGCGTGTGCTTGAGCCCTCATTACACGACATAGTGACGCATTCGCGTTCGGGCCTGGCCGCACGCGTTGATGATGCGGGACTGACAGATACGGTGCTGGTGCGCCATGTGGCAGGCTCAGAGCGTGATGATTGGACACATTTAATGGGATGGTTTGGTGCACGTGATAATGGTGATTCGCGACTGGATGCTTTAACTCGCCAGGCTCTGGCAGCGGTGCGTACATTGACAGGGAATCTGACACGTTTATCCAGAGTCGGTGCCGGTGTGGCCTCTCGCCGTGCTGACTTTATCCGACTGGCAGGCTTTATAGATTCAGCACCGGGGCGTGAACAAGTGCAGAACATTATGGCGGCTGCCTTCGGATTGTTCCCATCACGCCATCTGGGTGTGTTGTCAGCCGATGCAGAGGACCCCGTGTCCACTGCGACTCCTTGGAGCCTGGCGCCGCGGGCGGAGGTACCGGTTAGTTTGCGTGAGCGCGGTGAGCGAAATCAGCGGGGGTCTGTCACACCGGTTCGAGATCGTGCAGCGGAGCGTGAGCATTTACGCTATCGACGATTACAAGAGCGTGAAGCTGAATCGGAAACTGCGCAGGAATTACTGCGCGCAGTGACTGAAGAGAATCAGATTATCGATATTAACGTGAGTAATCTGGCACTGCGTAGACTGCGTTTGTTATTGGGTGCTTCCGGTGCCCGGCGGCGGCCTGGCCATACGCAGCGTGAGGCCATTGATGCAGACTTGCGATGTTGTGTGATGCGTGCAAAGGGCAAGCAAGTGAGTATCCGTTGTCCTGATGGATGCCTGTGCTTGCTGGATGTTGAGGTCTTTCTGTGGCCGGCTACTGCAATGGACTCTAATGTCAGTACCGATAGCGGTGCAAGGTTGGCGTCCAATGAGTGAGCATAGTCGACAGACGCTGCAGAGAGCGGCACGGCATCTTCTTCAACACCCGCTAACTTGCGCCGAGTTGCAACCAGAAATTTTTGGGATTATTCGGCGGCATGAACAAATTCTGGACCGTTGGTTCACTCAGCGTTTAGGTTATCGTTTGCAACTCAACAGTAGCACCGCACGCCTGATGAAGACGACGGCATTGCCACATCGGCCTGCGTTGCCAGCACCGGTTGGTACGGGAAGAGCGATGACTCAACGCGAGTGTACGTTGCTGTCACTGATACTGGCTGCAGTTGCGGCGGGGCCCCGGGTTATTAGTTTACGTGATTTGGTTGATGACGTACGAACTGCCGCTGCTGATGCCGATATAACGATCACCAACGAACCGGTTGAACGTCGCGCGATGGTAGTCGCCTTGAAATGGATGATTCAGCTGGGGCTGGCCAGCGAACTGCATGAGCATATTGACCGATATGAGCAAGACGATAGTGCCGATGCCATTCTAGAAGTGAATCCAGATCGGGTTGGTTTGCTACCATTACCGTCACTATCTCGAGCCAATACGGTGGAAGATCTGTTGGATCGACGGCAGCGGCAAGCTTCATCACGCCAATGGATGCGCGCGCGTCTGGTTGAAGACACAGCGTTGTATCGGACTGATCTGAATGAACACGAATGGTCCGAATTGCGTCGGCGCATTGGTGATGAAATTAATCTGTTGGACGAGATGTTCGCTCTGCGAGTAGAGGCTCGGGCAGAGGGTGTCGCGGCTATAGATCCATGGTCACAATTGTCTGATCGTACGTTTCCACGTACTGGCACACTGGGGCATGGTGCCTTGTTATTAATTGAATGGTTAATGACACAGAAAGATTATCAAGCATCGGTGGAGAAGGCCACTAGAACGCTGCGAAAGCTCTCCATAAAACATCAGCGTCATTGGTCAAAAGGCAAAATTGACAACATTCCAGTCTTTCTTCAGGAAATAGTTACGCTATTACTGGATTTACGACTACTAGCAGTGAATGACACACAGTTGATTTTATTACCGGCGGCAAGTCGTTACGATGTAACTGTTCGTGCTGAGGGGAACACAGCTTCAGTTGCGAGTAAAAGAAAGTCAAAAAATGATCATCAACACACGTCAAACAACCTGCAAGGGACCTTGTGGTGATGATGGAACTCCGAATCGTCACATGGATAGTATTAGGTAGGCAGTACAGTAACGCGTATGAACTCGGATAACGCAATACCGGATTCATTGCTGGGTAATGAACTCTCTGGCTTCTGGCAGTCGGTACGTCATCGATTGGATGTACGTGGCTTAGAGTTTCGCGGTTCTATGCGTTTTCCTGAATTGAATGATGCCGCACGACTAACCTTAAGCTCATTGCTGGGTAAACATTTGTCTGCACGGGTGTCGTTGCAAGAGTTAGAAACTGTGTTGGTCGCGCAAGGCTTAGCGTCTGATCTACCCACGGCGCTTGAACGATTGGGTGCTCCGGCTAATGAACACCATGTTCAACGGCGTGAAAACAATCAACAACGACGCGCTGCTCGAAAAGCTATGGATCAAGCGACTCGTTTGTGGCAGGAACCTTGGTCATCAGAGTGGGTTGACTGGTTGTTTCGATCGGGACAAATGGCGCGGCTCGATGCGCCGGCAGCTACCTTGCGGGTAACTCAGACTCGCTTACTGCTTGACCATCGATTGCAATTAGCAGGCGCCATAGCAGCGCGTAGTGATCTGGCTGTGAGTTTGTTTGGCTCTGCTCATGCATTGGATGACGGGTCGATGTTGGAGCGTTGTATTAGAAGAGCGCTTTGGCACAGTATTGATAAGTCGGTCGATTACGCGCAAGGCCGTGCTGTCTGGCAGTCAGCGAATATAGCAACCGATACTGTGTCATCACCTGTATTGGTGTGGCGAGTACCGCTCTGCGCAGACACGGTTCTGGGTAAATTGTGTGCAGCTGCCGATGACGCCTTAGTCCCGATACACCTAAGTGCAATGGCGCTCGCACGACACGAAATTGTGTGTCGGCGTACCAATACGCCTGTGTTGCTTGTCGAGAACCCGAGGGTGGTTGAGGCGGCAGCTGAACGTGACTATCCACAGTGTGTGATTACTACGAACGGCAACCCTGCCTCCGCTGTGATAGTACTTATACAAGCCCTGCTTAAGGCCGGTGTCACTGTTCGATATCACGGCGATTTTGACAGTGCTGGCATTTTTATCTGTCGGCGCATGCACAGGCTAGGCTGCACACCCTGGCGTATGGGAGCAGTTGACTATACACACGCACTTTCGATAGCACGT
>CALKXZ010000107.1 GCA_938003775.1 uncultured Granulosicoccus sp.
GCGGTTAATGCACCACAAGTAACTGGGTTTAGGTTTGTACAGGATGTCCAAGTAATCGCACCAGTACCAGTCGCACTGCCGCCAGCATAAGCACCGCCGTTATTGTTATACATTTGCTCACAAAGTGAGCCTACTGCTGGCGTTGCGCCTGCGAGTTGGTTGTCTTCATGGCAGGGATCTTGTGGAATGCTAGCAGTAGGTGCATTTGTGGCATAGTAGATCTCACCATTGCCAGAAATACTGCTTATCTCGAACGTGCCAGAGTAATCGGAGCTTGGGTTACGTGTAGAATCGAGACCACTTGAGTTCTGGCCAGTGCCATCATTTACGTAAGGGAAGATATCGATGAATTCTGCGTTGGTATAGTCTTCACCACCTAAATTCGTATAAGTAAGATCCATTCTAAATGGTTCGTTTACTTCGTAGATTGGGTAATTTACTGTTTTTTGCACGCTAACGCCGCTTTGTGGCAGGATACTAGTCTGATATACGGCTTCCTGTGGATCTGCGTTGCCATCCTCGTCGTTGTCTGCGCCAATATCTGAAATAAGCGTTGCCTTGTTTATAAACGTGCCATTTACTTGTCTTGCATCGATCTGAATGCTGTATTTGATAAGAGGTAATTGCTCACCTGTATCTACGCTGTCAAAATCCCAGTTGAGGGTGCGGTTTGCATCGTTGTTAGCTGGCGTTGTAAGCGTAATGTCTGGTGACGAAGCGATATATTGATCATAGGTCATCCATGTCGTACCATCATCTGTAGAGAACATTTCTGAACCAATGACATACGAGGTATTCACCGGAATAAAGTCGTTAACGGTTGCAACCGTAATGGTTGGTGCCCAACCACCAAACACTTTTGGTTCGACAATAAAGTCGACGACATCACCACCTTTGACTATCTTGAGTCCTCTCGGTTCTGTGTACTTCTCAATAGACATTGAAGAGGGGATTAACGTAATGCGATCTGCATGAATAAAATCATACGAGAATGTTGCCTCGTCTGGATCTACAGTAGCTGCTGCGGCTTCCCCCCAGTTGCTCCAATTACCTGCACCATCTTCAATGCGTGAATTCATGTAGTTGGGTAAATAGATTGTGCTAGTCGCGCCTGAAGTATGCTCGTAGCCTGTAGCATCAAGTTTGATTTTGAGCAAATGGTTTGATGTCATCCCCAATCTTTCTGCCGTCGGGTCTAACGTTGCCATCCAAGCTTTATCAATGACAGTCTCCATGCGTACATAGGTTGTTGTTGCAATGCCACCAGGTAATGTGGTCGCATCAGTTACCCAGTCATTAGGTGCAGTTGCGACTGTTCCAGTGGGAACCTCGGTTCCATCAATAACGACGGTGCCATCGCCATTTAGATCGTCTTCACATGTAGCAGTACGCAATCCATCCAAATAGACTGAAGGCGTAGGTGAAGCGACATGCGGTAAATCTGCATATAGGAACGTTATGAATGGTGAGCCATCGTTAAATACCGTACCCAAGGCACCCTGATGTGTATTGATACTTGGGTTATATTCTCGACCATTGTTCCAGGAATAACCCATATCGGTGCGATTCGGAGCAGATAAACCGGCATATTCGAATTGTGTTGTGTCAATTTTGTCGCATACATGCGCCTTGGCGCCCTCAATAAAGCGATAGTCGAAAGTGTTAAGGCCAAATGGTACGGTGTCACCGGCAGCTGCAGCCCGGGTTCCCGTTTTGCCAGTAGACCCTGAATTGTTCATACCAAAGAAGCTTTTGCGAGAGGCCCATGTGCCAGGTGTGGAATAAATGAGTGGATATGTTTGAAAGTCGGGGAAAGGTTCACCTGCACCATTGTAGTTGGCAAGATTGTTATTAGAAGCATCCTCAGTAGATAATGGATTGAAGCCAACAACAGTAGGCGTTCCACCTATACCGCCAGTAGGACTATAAACGCCAACTGAGTTGATTGTGAAGATTTGGCATGGTAGTGGTGTACAGTTTTGGCTTGTTGCAATATCATCTGGTTCACTAAACCAGATGTTGACCTTTACTTCAACCAAATTTGAATCATTATCTGGGTCACGAACATCAATGTTCTGGAGATCAATTAGAATATTCGGATCATCAACGCCATCTGAGGTGAATGTTGCGCCAATCTCATCAATTGCATGATTAATCTGAGAGCAATTGACAGTTGCGCTTGCGCCATGGTCGCCCACAAGGCTACATGCCGGTTCTGTTGTGTCCCAATCATATAGAACCGCACCTGTTGATAATGGCGTATCATTGTTGGTATTGTCATCTGTATAATGGTCTAAGAGCTGAAAATCTATCTCAAAGTCACCATTTGCCTCATCTGGTGCATCAGCAATCATTGAACCTTTTTGATATTGTACTTTGATGATGTATTCAACAACTGAGCCGTTGGTTATGCCATCTGACCCTTTTTTTGATGGTGCAGCGTAAAGCAAGGCGTTAGAAACGGGGTCAGTCGCCATGCTGAGTAGCTCTTTATAAGTATCTACCTCAAAGCCTGCGGTTACAATGACATCTGTTGGGCCATCGGTGGCTATATTTGAGTTATCTGCCTGTGCTGATACAGATGCGGATACATGGTCGTCGTTGCGGGTGATTTCCGTACCGTCGAATGAGGCACCGATTGCGCGAGCCGCAGGATAGATGACACGGGCTGTGCCTTCAATGGCTTGACCAAAATTACAAAATAGAGTGCGTCCATCGGCCGAAATGCTAGAAATAGGTGTAGCCAATATAGGATCGATTTTACAACCCGTTGGAATTTCGATCCACGCCTGTTTTTTATCAAGCTGCACGGTTGTGGAGAGGTTGTCCACGCCTGCGTCGTTGACAGAGACTTCAACCTTATAGGTAATTGAGTCTTGCAGGCGCGTAACGTTATTGTCTTCGTCAGCATCTAGGCCAGCGCCTGTGGCTGCGTTTGTGTCCCATGT
>CALKXZ010000108.1 GCA_938003775.1 uncultured Granulosicoccus sp.
AAAGAACACAGATATCGTAGAGATGTTCGTATCAAAGAGCTCAATACACCCATCCCCCTACTGGTAAAGCTGTGCCTTCTGGGCACTTTTATATTTTCCTTGGGTTATTGGTATTTCATGCCCTCATGGCCACTGGTTGAACGTTACTACCCCGGCAAACTTGGGGTAGATCAACGCACCACTGTCACGGCACAAGTTAACCAAACAAAGGCATTGAAACAGGGTTGGATAGACCAACTCGAGCGTACTGAATTTCAGGAAGTGATCTACGACGATGACCTCATGTCGTTGGTCAACAACAGTGGGGCTCGCTTATTCGATGACAATTGCTCAATGTGTCACGGCCCTGTGGGCGTGGGCAATCTAAATTTCCCAAGCTTGGCAGATGATTCGTGGTTGTGGGGGGACGACCCCGAGCATATTGCTGAAACACTGCGCGTAGGCATTAACAGCGAACACCCTGACTCACGATTTGCCATCATGCCCGCATTCGGCACCCTCGGTGTATTTGATCAACAAACTGTTGAGAACGTGATCAACTATGTCCGTAGTGAGGCCAGACTACCAGACTCCAGAACCACCCATGACAACAACAGTCACCAAGCGGGAAAACAGACCTATGAGATCGCCTGCTCGGGTTGTCACGGTACTGATTTGAAAGGCAACCAAAGTATCGGTGCACCCAACCTTGTCGACAGGCACTGGACTTACGGCAGTGGTATGGCACAAATGATCGACAGCGTCTGGGCAGGCAGGCAAGGACATATGCCGTCTTGGGAAAAACGTCTGGAACCCTATGAACGTAAAATTCTGTCGCTCTACGTCACCACACTGGATTAATACCCGTGCTGTCACAGTGAGACTATCGTGAGACTACCGTTTTCCAACAAAGCCCGCTTACCGTCCAATTGGTCGGCACGCTGGTTGGTCGTGCTACTAGGTGCAATCATTCTTTTCGTGATGTTTATCGTTGCCAGTATTGAATTAATTCATGTTGCCATCGTGTCTCAACCAGATTGTGTTGCTCATGATCGCCTTGGCGAACACAACACGTCAACAGTGTTGGCAGCCAAGTCAGCATGCTAGCCAGGATCGTTCATGAAATGCATTGAGCAATTTGTAGACGGTTCATGCTGGCGGCTTAACAAAGCTTAAACCGAGTATTTAAATGGATTCACTACCCGCACTTGAACCACCATTACCACGCGAACTATCGCTGAACCGTCAACTGCAGTCCGACCAGGCCTATGACTGGTTGCGTGCCGGATGGCAGGATTTCATTGGCGAGGAAATGGGCGCTAGTGTTATTTATGGCGTGTTTGTTTTTTTCATCTCGTCGTTGTTGATTGGCGGCCTATTTTGGATCGGCGCTGACTATGCCTTTTTTCCAGCATTAGGTGCCTTTCTGGTCGTCGGACCAGCCCTAGCCATGGGTCTATACGAGAAGAGTCGCAGGCTGATGAACGGAGAGCCTGTAGGCTTGGACAACATGATTTTTGTTCGGACCAAATCGCCCTACCAAGTACTTTACGTCGGCCTTATCCTGCTGCTGTTATGTTTGCTGTGGATGCGAGCGGCGGTATTGGTATATGCGTTGTTTTTTGGCTTCCATCAATTTCCGGCCTTCACAGCCTTACTCGGCTCACTATTCCTCACTCCAAGCGGCTGGGGATTGCTCATTGTGGGTTCATTGTTTGGCGCGTTGTTCGCAGCGTTGGGATTCGCTATCAGTGCCTTATCTGTGCCAATGCTACTCAACGAGCGTACGGATGCATTTACTGCCATGGGTGCGAGCATGACACTGATCTGGAACAATCTGCCTGTCATGTTGACTTGGGGTGGCATTGTTTTGGTACTTTTCATTGTCTGTTTGCTCAGCGGCCTGCTGGGGTTAATCGTGGTATTCCCCGTGTTGGGCCACGCTACCTGGCATGCGTACGTGGCAATACGTGGTGCGCCAGACTCTCCGATCTTTGCACCTGCCGTGACAGAGCCGTCTCACTAAACGATATTGTTATCAGGAGTGACATCTTGGATGGTATCGAGCTGGCAGCAAAACGGATCAGTTCGTCCGTATCAGAAGTTGATCTGGCTGTACCCACAATACATTGCGCCGGGTGTATCAACGCTATAGAAAAGACCCTCATGAGTACGCCTGGCGTGTTGTTTGCCCGAGTTAATCTGACAACACGACGCGTTCGCATTCAATGGGACTCCACAGCACAACAGCCCGACTTGTTTGATGCGATAAAACAGGCAGGTTTCAAAGCCCATGTTACGGAAAACACGCGTAGTGATGCAGGCAACGATGAACTGCAGACACACATTCGGGCACTGGCTGTAGCAGGTTTTGCAGCAGGCAATGTCATGATGCTGTCCCTATCGGTCTGGTCCGGCGCTGATGAAAACACGCGCCATCTGTTGCACCTGTTATCGGCAGCCATAGCTGTTCCCGCCCTACTTTTCTCAAGCCGTATCTTTTTTGCATCTGCATGGCGAGCGTTGCGCGTTGGTCGAACGAATATGGACGTACCTATTTGCGTTGGCATTGTCATCACTGTCCTGCTCAGTCTGTTTGATACCAGCACCGGTGGCGAACAAGTCTATTTCGATGCTGCCATCATGCTGGTTTTTCTATTGTTGATAGGGCGTACTCTGGAGACACGGATGCGCGCAAAAGCGAAACGTACAGTTGATGATCTAGCCCGTCTTCAACCCACGATGGCACAGATAGAATCGGCCGATGGACAAAGCAGTGTCGCAACGCCTGTTCAGCAGGTTTTGCGTGACGATCTGATCATTATTGATGCAGATCAGAGAGTGCCTGTCGATTGCACCATTGTATCGGGCACCTCAACCATCGACATGTCGCTGGTCAACGGTGAAAGCGCTCCGACTCGCGTTAGCGAAGGTAATGTGTTGTATTCAGGCTGCCTGAATTTAAATGGCAGACTACGAGCGCGTGTTGTTAACGATGTTGACGAGTCTTTTCTTGCACAAATACAAAGACAAATCGACGAGGCCGAAACACAAAAAGGTCGCTACCAGCAAATGGCTGACCAGATTGTCCGTTACTACACCCCGTTTGTTCATATTGCAGCGCTTTTGGGGTTTCTGAGTTGGATGGCATACAGCGGTGACTGGCATCGTGCAATTACGGTAGGTGTTGCAGTTTTGATTATTACCTGTCCTTGTGCATTGGGTCTGGCAGTTCCGATCGCCCGCGTGATTGCCGCTCACCAGCTCATCAAACAAGGTGTGTTGATGAAAGAAGGTAGCGCGTTAGAGCGACTGGCGTTAGTCGAAACAGTGATCTTTGACAAAACGGGAACACTTACTACCGGCCAGCCAAGGTTGCAGCTTGCTGCCTCGCAGTTTGACCGACAATCCTTATCTATCGCTCAGGAACTGTGCCAGTGTGCTGAACATCCTTACGCTAAGGCTGTTGCTAGATACCAACCCAGGTTGGCGTCAGCCACACATCACACCACTTGGCAGGAATGGGCCGAGGTACCCGGGGAAGGCATAGCTGCGCGCCGCGGTTCAGACATCTATCGCTTTGGGAGAGCTGCCTGGGCGTTGAATGAATCAACGGAGCCTGCTGATACTATCGATGGCGAGAACAGTCTATCTGTGTTGTGTAAAAATACGCAACAATTGGCCACGTTCGCGTTCGACGACACCGTTCGCTCCGATGCTCGGCAAACTATTGATCGATTGCGCGACCAGGGTCTGTCTGTAGAGCTTCTCTCGGGTGATGTTATCGGCCCGGCTAGCTCCGTTGCTGCAGCGCTGAACATTACAAAATTCCAAGCGAATGCGAAACCCAGCGACAAGCTCAACTGGGTTCAAACGCATGATGCTCAGGTATTAATGATTGGTGATGGTATCAATGACACCCCGTCCTTAGCCGCCGCGAGTGTCTCGATGGCACCTGGAACAGGGGCCGATATGACCCGAAAGATGGCAGATTTTGTCTTACTGAATAATCGCTTGATGGCGATACCCGATGCCATCGCTATAGCCCGGCAGGCTCGGCGTATTGTGGCGCAGAATCTAGCCCTTGCGGTTGGCTATAACGTGGTAGCGCTGCCGCTGGCATTAACAGGTCTGGTTACACCCTTACTGGCAGCTATTGCCATGTCTGTTTCATCAGTGCTGGTCATTGGAAATTCTCTGCGCCTGACCGCTAAGAACTCAGAGCGTGCGAACCTGTCATTACGGCACTCAGCAACGAGCGCATCGATATCACCATGAACTACTTCTTCCTGATTCCAGTCTCGTTACTTTTGGCCATTGCTGCATTGCTTGCTTTTTTATGGTCCCTTCGTAGTGAACAGTATGATGATCTAGATGGTGCAGCCGAGCGTATTTTAATTGACGACGACGTTCCAATTACGATGTCGACCGATCAATCAAAGGGTAATCAGAATAGTTAATCTGCTACCAGACACTCATCAACTCAACGTTAGCCCTGATAAGCTCAACGCTAACGCTGTTGAAAAGACTGACATTTGTTGATGAAAACCAACGTGCTAAAGAAACTGTAACGCTCTTGGTGATGGCAATAGATTGTTGAATATCAGCTATCTAGCGAAGCCAAGGCGAGAACAACGCACATCGTCCGCAGCCGCTAACCCGCGGTGCCTAAAACCTGCTACATAGCGTGTTAACAGCCAAAGAAGCTGTTAGCACTTACATGCAATATGCGAGCGGTGAAATATTAGCCATACATGGCATGACACGATGATTCTGCAATAACCTACATCAAAAGGAGCAGACCATGCATTGTATGACAACTAATATTACCAACGAACCAGAAAATTGCAAGATGATCAGGAAAGCAACTAAATACAGCCTCGCCACTAGTGTCCTGCTAGGATTATTGGCTGTAGCGCCAACAGAGGTGTTTGCAGAGGACTATTTCACCATTACAGATGGCGAACTGGAGCGTCCCACAGGTTATCGGGAATGGGTGTACGTTGGAACACCAGTAACACCGAACGATATGAACGATGGCAAGGCAGCCTTCCCTGAGCATCATAATGTGTACATTGATCCGGAAAGCTGGGCACATTGGAAAGAAACCGGTG
>CALKXZ010000109.1 GCA_938003775.1 uncultured Granulosicoccus sp.
AGAATTTTTCATCGACAATATTTGCTACCTCTGATAACACGTCTACCGAAGGTAATTGCGGACCGGAAATGGCGGCGTTTATGGCTAACAACGACATGGTGCCTGGTCTTGCTGGTAGCACCGTCACCACACACGCTGTCGGTTTTTCTGTAGACGGTCCAGGTTCAGAATACTTACAAAGAGTTGCGGAGTCCGGTACTGGACAATATTTTAATGCTAATAACGAAGCAGAATTAAACGCAGCGCTGGACACCATCATTGGCAACACGATTGTGCAGTCGGGTCAATTTACCAATTTCTCGATTGATGTTAACCGGGGTACGTTCTCTCACGATAACCGTGTATACATCCCATTGTTTCAACCAAGTGCACGAGCCGATTGGGGTGGGAATGTCAAAGGTTATTTTATAGACAACGACGGGTTAAAAGACATCAACGGTGCTGCGGCAACGGTTGATACAGACGCAGGCGTTCAGTTCGCCGATTCTGCAAGGAGTTTCTGGTCTGATACTGTGGATGGCAACAATATTGAGACCGGGGGGGCATCGGGTGATTTAGTGCCTGCAGGCAGAAATCTCTACACGTTTACGGGCAATCCATACGGCGTAGGCGGTGCGGGTGAGTCACTAACAACCAACACGCACAAACTCGATAAAAACAACTCAGCCATTAATGCTTCTCTGCTGGGGGCCGGAACAAATAAGGCCGAACTTTTAGACTGGATCCGACAACAGCCTTTAGGGGATCCACTACACAGTAATACAGTGATTCTCAACTATGCAGGTAATGAGCGAGTTGTTTATGGCATGACGAATCAAGGTTTTCTACACGCCTTTGATGCCTCACTACCGCGAAATTATGGTGACACACAAGGTGGACAAGAGCTATTCGCTTTTATGCCAAAAGAATTGTTGGGAAATATCCGATACCTGAAAGATGGTGGGTCTCCCGACGAGCACATCTATGGTCTAGATGGAGGCATGACACCGTGGCATGTTGATGAGAATAATGATGGCATTGTCAATGGTTCGGATAAAGCTTTGCTTATTTTCGGTATGCGTCGTGGTGGGGAGCATTACTACGCACTGGATGTCACCAATCCGGATAACCCGAAATTCAAATGGCAGATCAGTAGCACTCAATCTGATTTTTCAGACATGGCGCAAACCTGGTCCAGGCCATCGCTGGTATCTGTTAAGTCAGGTCCAGGTACTGAGCGCGTATTGGTATTTGGTGGAGGATATGACAATTCAGTTGATGATCTGCATGTTGCGACGCCTTCAAAAGGTAATGCGGTGTATATGGTCGATATAGACGGTGATCTCATTTGGAAGGCTTCTCACTTGGACATGGATTATGGTATCCCTTCAAACGTGACAGTCATTGACAGTGATGCGGATACTATCGCTGATCGAATGTATGTGGGAGATCTCGGTGGTCAACTATGGCGAATTGACTTCGATGATGTCACTAATGCAGGATCGTTCGAGGTCACTCGGTTTGCTGATTTGTCACACAATGGATACCGGCCGTTTTTCTATGCACCGAGCGTATCAAAGGAGCCTGCCGATGATTTCCTGTCAATTGCGATCGGTTCCGGCAACCGTGATAACCCTCTGCGTGATATGTCACGTGGTGCCTTATTGATGCTCGAAGATAGCGAGGTAGACAAAGGGATACCAAGTTCCAATTTCTCTACCATCCAGCTCAATGACTTGACTGAACAACACGGTTCTTCATCGTTATCACCCGCTGATCCTAAAGGGTGGTATATCAATTTAGAACCTGGTGAAAAATCGCTGTCACCGGTTATCGCCATCGAAGGCGCATTGCTGGGTACGACTTTTCGGCCTACATCAGGCGCAACAATGAGTGGTGCTTGTGGTTCGGTCGCTTCAGGATCTCGGCTATATGCAGTTAATATATCGGATGGTGGTGCGGTTCATAGCATTATTCAAAGTTCAAGGTTGTCTCCAAACAGTATCAGTATTGACCTGCAAGAGGCGGGTATTCCGCCAGAACCAGCTGCCGTCTTTCCCGCAGGCTCGGATAAGATCCAGATCTATGTTGGAAACATTAAGACGCTGGAAATAGAACCCAAACTTAACAGGGTATTTTGGTACTCGAAATAACGGGTCTTAAGCACCGAGGTAACTGAACGTGATAGCAATATCAATTGCCAAACGGCAACGTGGTGCAGCACTGATTATCAGTCTCATACTTTTAATAGCTATGACACTCATTGGTATCAGCACGTTGTCGGGTACACGGTTGAACGAGAAAATTTCATCCAATCATCAGCAGAAGGCTATTGCTTTTGATGCGGCTGAATCCGCGCTGCAGTCGGTCTGGTCAGCGGCTTACCTTAGAGATCAAATCACCACAAAGCTTGGCAACGGTGTGTCGCCGGGACCTATTTTACAGCCCGATAGTATTTCTCAACTCAGTAATGGATTCGATCAAGCAACCACCAATGGCACGATAGACGTCAGCGGTACCCTAGATGTTCGCTACTGCGGCGAAAGGCCGGTGGTTGGTGGCAACCTTAACGTGGATCAGTCACAGCCCACATTGGTTGGGTTGTTAGTTGAGGTAACAAGTGTTGCACAAATTGATAACAGCAGCACTCAGTCACTTAATGTACAGCGAGGTGTGTTGACATCCGTTAGCACGGGCAGGCCTGGGTCCTGTACTGCTGGTTTGTAACAAGTAATCCGAGGTTTTACACGCTATCCGGATCAGACAACACATTAGCAGTCAACGTTTACGGGAAGCTGCCAAACAGTGTTTATGCCTTGGTAGTCCTCGCGAGGTTGAAATGAATAAACCTTTGCGAGAAATTAGGCCGTTTGGTTATTGTCCTTCGCTAGGATTATCGCCTGCGTTTACGCCTTGGCTATGTGTTAAAACGTCCGCCGTGGCTTGAAAATAGGTTAATGCTTCGTGTAGGTACCCAAGCTTAAAAGAGGCTGGGCACCTTAATCCAGTGCCCAGCATCAGTAGCGTACTATTTTCCCATTAGAGTGGGATAGGCTTGGGTATAGACCCAATCGGTTTCTTTGGCAGGTACGTGACAACCCAGGCAATCAGCCTTGTAATCTGCGGCCACGTTAGTGGCAGGCGCGTCGGTCTTGTACAAACCCCAACCCCAGCCATCTCCCCACAGTGGGTTATCGGCGAAACGGCCCTTTCTGTCCTTGACCATGACAAACCACTGCTTGAGATCTGACGCGTAGCCAACACCTTCGCCCGTGGTGTAAGAGTCCGCCACATGAGCCCGCAGCTCTTTGACCAACGTGGCCCCGTCTGGAAATTCACCGGTTTCACGATAGGCCTGCGCAGTTTCTTTTTCGGTGTAGACATCATGGAAACCACTGGCGCCACCATCGGGTACAAACCACGAACCTAGGTGAACCATGTTCAAACGAAAATCTTCAGGCAGGGTAATGTTGCCATCTGCATCGACATGCGGTGAGAATATCTCTTCTGCGGTTGTTGATGTTATCTGGCCGCTTAGCAGCACTGCCGCTGCAATGCCCAGCCAGGAATTATGTATCTTGTTCATATGAAACTCTCCAGTTCTACTGGTAATTACTTGAGTGAGTCGGAGGTTCCGCCAATAGCCGCCATACCGGTACCCTTGCCGGCTCGCAGCACAGGATAGTACTGAGTGAAGACGAAATCATCGCCTGCCGAGGCCGCATGACAAGCGTTGCACGATTCAGTCGGAAACGCTGTTGCCGTGGGCGTTAGCATTTCA
>CALKXZ010000110.1 GCA_938003775.1 uncultured Granulosicoccus sp.
GTAACGTTGGCAGTGCCCGCAGTAAGGCGGCCAGTTATACACGAGGCCGCCGACCGGTCTCACTGGTGTACTCAGCCAGTTGGCCGGATCGTTCGTCAGCCAGTCGTCGCGAGTATCAGATTAAGCGATTGTCACGCTCAGCAAAAGAAGCACTCACTTGCCGGTCTGGCGCCTAGCCAAGGTGTAAACTTAGGAGTACACTCATGTCTAGCTATAGATTGTTGGTAGTTCCTGTCCGCATCCCGGACCCCGGCCATATCGCAATCTGCCACATCGGCAAAGCCTTACCGGATTCAATCGATGTAAAAAGTACCCAATGCGCAGTTTGGCGTGTTGCGGCCGGTCTTTGACGATTATCGGTGACCTATCATGAACTACGAGGTTTATACGTGAAAAAGATGTTTGTTGGTGGACTGCCACTTGAGTCTACGGAAGAGACTGTTACGGAAATGTTTAACGAGTATGGCAAGGTGCGCTCCATCAAGCTCGCCTCGGATGTATTCACCGGCAAATGCAAGGGTTTCGGTTTTATCGAAATGGAAGGCCACGAAGCGCGTGCCGCCATCGCAGGTCTCAACGGCAAGATCATCGGTGATAAATCGCTTAAGGTCCAATTCGAAGAACCGCGCAAAGGTGGCAAACGTGGCGGCCGTCGTCGCTAAATTACACTGTGGGTCGTCGCGGTGCCCTGAGCTGGTCAATAATGGCCAGCGCGGGTCTCACCTGCGTGCGACAATTTCTACGTTGCAGTTTGCGCGTTGCAGTTGTTGCAATTATTGAGTGGCAACATGTCTGTTCTCTCTGGCCACATCGTTTTGCCACCAGTGACCCCATTGCCTACATCAACTTCCGCCGAATTGCCGCCTATAATGACACGCAGTTGACTTGCGCGCCCGCCTCCGCCTGGCGGCCCTAAACACGGAGCTTTGATGGTCATCCCTGACAAGGTCGGCAATGACCGTCAGACAACAGTAGACATTCCCTCCTTGGACCGGCTTACTCGCCGCTCCATCCGCAGCTTTGTAGTACGTAACGGGCGTACAACAGATGCCCAGAGCGATGCCCTGCAACGGTTGCTGCCGCACTATGGACTCCCCTACTCGGACTCACCTATTGACCTGGCGCCCGCTTTCGCTCGTAGCGCGCCTGCTTGGCTCGAAATCGGCTTTGGTAACGGTGATGTGCTGTTGAACATGGCAGCCGAACACCCTGATGTCAATATGCTAGGTGTAGAGGTGCATGAATCCGGTATAGGACATGCACTGATCGGCGTGGAGGCTCAGGCGCTGGACAACGTTCGTATTGTTCAGCACGACGCCATGGAAGTGCTGGAAAACATGCTAACTGCGCAATCCCTGGACAAGGTGCTTCTGTTGTTCCCTGACCCCTGGCGCAAAAAACGACATCATAAAAGGCGCATTGTGCAAACCGATTTTCTGAATGCTGTGGCTAATACGCTAAAACCCGGCGGTGTACTGCATTGCGCGACTGACTGGGCCGACTACGGCACATGGATGCTGGAAAAGCTAGAACAAGATGATCGCTTCATGAATCAGGCCGGGCCCGGTCAAATCTCAACCCGCCCAGCGTGGCGACCCGTCACCCGCTTTGAACGTCGTGGGCATCGACTTGGTCACACGGTTGTTGATCTGCTCTACACTCGACGTTAAATTAACAGGATACCCATGTATTTTCCGGCCGCTCGAAACCACAGCCTTCGATGATTGAACCGCTCACACTCAGCACGGAGATGCTGTTAGTCATGGGCTTGTTAGCTATCACGATTGTTCTATTCGCGTTTGAAATACTGCGCGTGGATGTAGCCGCTATTTGCGTCATGGTGTTACTCGGACTGAGCACCATGCTGCCAGGGATAGAACCCATCATTGCACGCGAGGATCTGTTCTCCGGATTCTCCTCAAATGCGGTCATTTCAGTCATTGCGGTCATGATCATTGGTGCGGGCTTGGATAAAACCGGACTGATGGGCAAGCTGGCAGCGTTGATTCTTAAACGCGGTGGCAAGACTGAAAATCGCATCATTCCACTAGTATCTGGCACGGTGGCGTTTATTTCCAGTTTCATGCAGAACATCGGGGCAGCGGCCCTGTTTCTGCCGGTCGTCTCACGTATCAGCGCCCGTACGGATATTCCCATGTCGCGCCTGCTGATGCCGATGGGTTTCTGCGCAATTCTGGGTGGCACGGTCACCATGATTGGTTCGAGCCCACTTATATTGCTCAACGACCTACTCATATCGTCGAACAAGACACTCCCAGCAGACCAGCAGATGGACACCTTCGGCCTGTTCGCTGTGACACCCATTGGCATTGCGCTGGTGTTGACCGGCATAGTCTATTTTATTGTCGCTGGTCGCTTCGTATTACCGGTGGTGAAGGACACAGGTGGCAACCGGACATCGCGCGCATCAGACTACTTTGAGCAACTCTATGGCATCAAGGGTGAATTGGTTGAGGTGCGTATCACCGATGACAGTCCACAGGTGGGCATGTCG
>CALKXZ010000111.1 GCA_938003775.1 uncultured Granulosicoccus sp.
GCTGTTGGGTTTGGCGTGACCATCGGTTAGTTTCGGACTGTTATAGCAACCCAACGCAGATGTTCGACATTGCTTTGTACTGAGTTGAACTTGGATTGAGTTGAGCTTGCACCAAGTTGGTATGGCACCAACTCAGGAGCCGGAGTAGCGAGAGACTGCTCGACTTGACAGGGCTTGAATCGACATTGAATTCGGGCCATAGCGATCCGCCTTTCTTTTACCCTCAAAACTCCAAGATGGATCACAACGATGAGTAAAATCAGACTTCGAGGATGGTATTCAACTCCTTGGCAGACATAATATCGATGCAGAAAAATTGTCGGGAGTCAAAGGTGTTATGCGTAAAGCCTGTAGCTATTGAGTTCACGCTTTTATTGGTGTCATTGAGCAGCGACTTAGACCATTGTTCTTAGTGCGTTACACAGGCCTGGTGCGGTAGTTATTCGGGGCTTGCTCGGTGCCCTGTAGCACCCCAATTGCGCTATCTGAGCGGCTGATTGTTATAACGCCACAAAAATTGCTAAGCGTACGTCAGCGGGTTAACACGAGAGACAAAAACCTAGTCTGCTCCATTACGGAGCACCAAGGTTGGAGTCACCCAGAGATTCTTGGCTTCGCTGTTTAACGATTCTCCCGATTGGTGAGTAGTTCAGTCAATTTTTACGTATAAGAGAATGACAAAAATGAAATCTCGAGGTTGCTCGGAGTACTTAATTTGAGTGTTTTGAGCCCAATATCTAATTTGCGATTAAGGCACATTAGCGTTCCTACGAGTACCGAAAAGATATGGATCATAATAAATTCACACGTCGAGAATTAAATAACTTTATGCGATTTTTTTATTTGCCATACCCGATATAAAAAACGATTTTTACTCTTTATATACAGGTTATTTCGTTATCGGAATTTATAGACGATTGCGGCGCTTATTCGCAATTTCCCGATATCGACAGCGGGATTTCGACAGACGATAAGTGTGTATTCGTACAACATACAATCCTGCATTAATACTCACTGATTAGTTGGAGATGACGTTGGACCTGCTACCTATCAAATGTTCCGAGCCAGCCAAGCGTTGGTCAACTCGGTGCGAAATTAACGATGGTATCGTGGAGATAACAAAAGATGCGCCCGTCGCACTAGTCGGTCCATTGACTTACCCCGTTTTCATCATACCTTGCGAGACGGCACAGTTTTCCATATCCGGCAACGATCATCAGAACACATCCATAAAGTTGTCACCCTTTAGATTGCTCGCTCTGTCTAGAGGTTTGGAAAGAGTTGCGTCAAGCAGCGCGGCTGAAGTTATTATGATTGCGTTGAATCCATCTTCTGTGCACGACAATTTACTCAGTCCAGAAGGGCGGCCATTCGAAAAATACGATTCAGATATACACACTATTTCAAGGATTCTTCGCAACCACGTAATTTCCAGTGACTCTCCATCGGATAGGTATGTGGAGGCTTGCGTAAGTTTGATTCGTTTCCATGTCAGCCAACTGATCTCTCGTGACGTAGCCAGACTGCAACAGTCAGAAATAATTGGCAATGAATGGGATAACGTTCTGGCTTGGATAGATGAGCGCCTAGATCAATCTATTACTGTGGCAGAAATATCTAAGCAGTTCGGATTCTCAGCATCTCAGTTCTCACATTTGTTCAAAAATGCTATTGGTCATCCACCGCACGAATACATTAGAAACCGAAAGCTCCAACGAGCACGCGAGCTGCTGATCACTACATCAGATTCGCTGGCAGAGATAGCGCTTGCCTCAGGTTATTGTTCACAAGCACACATGACATCAACCTTCTCGCGTTTATTAGGTACCTCGCCAGCACGTTTTAGAAACAAGCATCCGGATCAGTGATATCGGACCGCATTACATATATTTTGGTGCATTGATACTTCGGCTATTCAACTATATAAGCCAGCTAACGGAATTTAGACCACGCTGTATCAACCGAGAAGATTCATTGGCCTTGATTGCAAGAGCTCAGTGGCGCTATACACACCTTCGGTATCAGAAGATGAACAAGGGTATGCGGTACAGAACTAAAGACATTCAAGCGTTAGACTCTTTAATTCCCTAAGTTGGTTTGTGCTTTGCACCTTGCCTGCTTCTGTGTTGTTCTGTTCACCATTAAACTCGTGTTATCGAAATGTGCGCTGGTTCTTTACTGTGCACAATGATTTATTTTCGCGAAGCAACACGGACAGTGGTTGCACGGATGGGGTTAACATCACCTACTTTAACAAGTCCCATCGCTTAGGGCATTCAAATTGTAATTCGCTGAATTTTTGAGACGCTCAGCTTCGCTGGGTTGCCCTGTTTAATAGCTGAGTTGATACTTATAGTCTGGAGTCTGGAGTCTGGAGTCTGGAGTTTGGAGTTTGGTGGATTTGGAATAACCCCTTCGGCTGCCTCCAGCCTCTGTGGGGTACTTTACTGAGGCTAGCGATAGTTTAGGCTCTCGAGTAGGTGCATTGTGTTCCCCGTGGTGGACTTTCAAGCCGGATCATGCCCGTCATAGTGTCGTAGCGAATAGTGCGATTCGTGATTCTATGTCGCGGGAGGACTATTGTTGGTGTGGTGCTGCAGGGTGTGGTGGTGCAGTAAAAGCCAGAGCTTACAAAATGCCGCTGCGAGGACAAATTCGCTCCAGTCCGGTGGCTTACTTCAGCGTCTGACGTACGCCACGTTTTCATAGAGGCCTGGCCAGGGGTAACGAGTTCCATTTCGAAAAATCTTCAGGTTAGCGACCCGATCCAGGGGCATTTCTCGGAAATTCGAAGAGGTGAGCTGGCTAGGTCCTCGTTGTCGATTCACCGTACTACCCATCGGGTAATGATGATGAAATGGCTAGGAAGAGCACCATTCAATGATTTCACCGGTACGACCTTTCGCTTTGCTTGCCCGGTAGAAAGCTGCACTGCATCACACCGTTAGTTCAGGTGGCAGGGCCAAGAATTGCCGAAGCGATCAATACATGCGCAAGAAAGTGATATTTAACTATCCGTAATAGAATCACAGAATGCAATTGACAATACTGGGAATCCAGACCCTCATGAGGGTTATTTGTGGGAAGACTTCCGGAGTTATTTATGAAAAATTCGACTAAATTAGTTTTGTCCTGTTGTGCGGTTATAGGCCCGCTAGTAGCTGTGCAGTTGGCGACAGCCGCTAGCGATAAAGAAGCCTACAAATACCCTTCAAACCCGGCTCTGCCCGAGTCTTCCATGGAGATTACGAAAGAGAATACGGCGCTGGTAATCACTGACCCCCAGGTCGATTTCTTGAGTCCTGATGGTGTTGCGTGGGGGGCTGTTGGGGAGAGTGTTACCGAACATGGTGTTGTTGGAAATCTTGGAAAATTGTTTGAAGTGGCAAGTGAGTCCGACATGCTGACCTTCATTTCGCCGCATTATTATTTTCCGCATGATCATAAATGGCAATTTGAAGGAAAGTTAGAGAAGCTTATGCACGGAATCAGCATGTTTGACCGAGCAGGCGAATTGGATCTAACCGATTTTGACGGTTCTGGTGCTGACTACATGCCTGAATACAAAAAGTATATTGATTCAGAAAACACAGTTGTTACCTCACCGCACAAGGTGTACGGACCTGAGCAGAATGACCTCGTACTGCAACTGCGTAAACGTGGGATTGACAAGGTAATTTTGGCAGGAATGTCAGCGAACCTGTGCGTTCAAGCGCATATGCACGAGTTGATCGAGCAGGGATTTGAAGTCATGGTTGTCCAGGATGCAACGGCTGGTGCAATAGTGCCAGAAGGAGATGGTTATTTGGCTGCGTTGATCAATTTCCGATTTATGGCCAGTGAAGTGCTGGATACCGACGACGTTGTCACCCGCATCAAAAGCGGTACATAGCATTGTAGTGACCCGTGAGGGATGTAGAACAACGTCCCTTACGATGATTGCGGTGGTGATGGTTCTTTTGCTGTTGAAAATCGCCCGGAAGTGGTTGTATGCAAGTGAAGAATTATCATCACCGTTAATTGTTAGTGCACCTGTGAGTAGAGACAGGAAGGGCAGGCGTTCTTTTCTTAGCTGTTCTGGCACTCCTGTCTGAATTGGTCTAAGTCCTCTGGTGGTTATGTACCCAGAAACGATAGTCTTAACGTAGCTAGTGTTTCAGGTTTAGCAGCACTATCGTGGCCTTTAGACTCAATGTGCTAATCGCACAATTCCACAGTGAATGACAAGCAAGCGTTGCACTTGTGTTCGCTTGACTGCGTGTTCGGAAATAGTCCAGTTCCCATTTGAGTCAGCTTGCAGCGGCGTGTAACGCCTTTGCAGCATTCACTGCCTCTTTCACTCATGATTCCGTTTTGTTGGATTGCGCTACTTCGGTGCGATGTCAGATCTGACTGTGAATCATTGGCTGGCGGTGCGCCGGGCTCTTTGGCGCCTTAGCTTGCCCCTTGACCTCACTACCCGCACTCGTCTGGTATGTGCTCGAAGGTCTTATCTCAACAGAAAAATGACCAATAAACAGACATAGGTCGTTCTATTATTCCACTGGAATTAACTGATTGGTGATTCTAGCATGTAATCATGGATTCTGGCCGGTAGCCAAAAGTGATCACTTAAAACCAGAATCACTGAACAGATAAAACCAGATTGGGTGGTTCACTTTGTTTCAGAATGAGTGACCAAATTGGGCCAGAATACCCATGAGTGATAATAGCAATGGTTCTTATACATTACTAAAGCCGCAATGCACTGAGCGCTGATCGAGCGTTAGTGGACTATCTCACCCGGTACCGGTAAAAAATCGCTAAGTGCGCTAGCGAACAACTCATTGTTTCGCTGTATATTCTGTATGGTACGTACGGCTGGGGCGTCTAACAGTAGCCGGACAACTGTCAACACGAGATCAGCATCTTCTGAGATCTGTACATGGTCAAAGCAAATCGAATGTAATGCCTCAAGTACAGAGTCATCCAGTTGTGTATCTTTCACTGAAGACACCAGGACAAGCGTTGATATGTCCATGGGAGTCCTGACATCTCTTACCGTAATTAACTGACCAAGCCGATTTGCACTGCTAGATACGCTTCGTATAGAGGATCGTAGGTGTTTAATGAGTTCGGGGTCAGAGTCAGAGGTGAGCTGCCAGAGTAGGTGCTTCAATTTATGACGAGTAATGAACAAGTCAGCGAATAATCGCAATAAGCTTTGACTTACCAAATTGGACTCACTGCTGCTGATAGTCATTTTATTCGCTTCTACTATGTAATGCGCGTACTGTCCATAAGTGGGTCAAGACTATCTGCACAAAGTTAACTGGCTGCTACTGTTCATTCGCTTGTTGCAAGGTGCTGTGCTTTAATCATGTTGCAGTTAGCACAGTGTCGCTCTTATACTTGACTTTCTCTATCATCTTTTGCCCCTTTCATATTCTTGGCCCCCCGAGTTCGACAGTTGCGAGCTGAAATCGGCCAATTTTGGTGAATTTCTCTAGTAGGAATGCGGTTTCCAGCGGCGTTTTCAGCAAAATGCTTGTAGTGGCACGTTTTGAAGGGATGAATTTTCCGTTAATACTTTATTGACAGAGTTTTCGTGTCTGCTATTGTGTGGGCATGTTTGTCAAACTCACAAAGTCAGGTCCACGCCGCTATCTGCAGCTGGCTGAATCGTA
>CALKXZ010000112.1 GCA_938003775.1 uncultured Granulosicoccus sp.
ATAAGCTGATTATCTTGGCTAGAAAATCAACACAAGCATATTTTGAATGGTCCGAAGGAACAAAGCATGAACTCAAGTTAGAGCGTGAATACACAAAGCGTTTGAAGTACCAATATGCACCCGATAAGGGATTGTTTCAAGGTTTAAGTCAACCTAAGTGTATCCCCAGGAGAGCTCAGTACACGTACAAAACCATCTTGGGTATCAGTATGAATCTGCGTGCGCCATTCAGCACCATGGTGTATGCCCAAAGACACTCCACCACCGATATTAATTCCTGAAGGGCCTACCGTGTATTCGATGATGAAGTCGCGGGTGCTGCCTGCCTGCATCACTTGCTCGCCAAGCAGCTCAGCGCAACCCTCTTCACCATCAGGGTTCATACAATCGCTAGTGTTGATCCTTGAAGCAATCGATGCAGTGTCTACCAGCCCTGGCTTTGTGCGGGCCTCGTTGGTATGGAAATTAGTTACACGAGTCTGGTTATTTTCGCTTTCGCAGGCCACCAACAGGATACTAGAGAACAGGCCTACCAGCATCCAACTTAACGCCCGCAATGGTAGCAAACGGTCGTCGAATGACGACAGTTTGATGCTCCTGACCCGGTATCCCATGACTATCAAGCTGCGCCCGAGGGCTGTGGTTCTATAGATTCACCGGTAGCTACATCTTCCATGCCATATTTGGCGTTGGTCAGGCTCAATAACAGGTTCGAACCGTGGCGGTACCTGGATTTTCACCAACAAATCGTTCCATTACGGCAAGAAGATTAGCCACGTCCGAGAATCTTCAACCACTTCAACATACACCTTCATTTTCTCCCCAAAAGCTTACGAGCTTTCTGAAAATATCAGGATATTTCAGCTATTCGGCATAGGGGAGAATCGACTCAACCTCTAGTCGATAACCGGATTCTGCCAGATTGCTTGTCACTGTCTCTGTGTGAATTGTTCCGATAGCCCACACAGGTTCATAGATGCTGGTCAGCTCAATGGTGTCCTCTGAATTCGCATGCACCACCTGATTCGCTGGTGGTGGTGGCGTATGCATACAGGCGCCAACGTACGGTACCAATAGAAACTCACTCATTTTTGTTTGACCGTCAAATTCTAAAGGCGTGACGTAAGCGGCCAATTTTATCCGTTTTCCATCCAGCTCATCTACCACCGGCGCATAGTTAAATTCTTCCTGCATCTTACTCAAACGTGCGTTCGACTCTTCGCTACCATCAAGCAGCTTATCGATCTCTTCCTGAGTCATGGTTGCCAGCGGGTTTTCTGGCTGAACGAAATCGTCCGGGATCAAGTCACCCCAACTAATGTCCGCTATGGTCGTGCTTTGCTGCTCATCATCTTTCTTGTCGGAAAACGGCCACCAATTTGCCTGACCACTAAAACTGAGTACGAGAGCCAACACCATCAAGGCGCCTACCCAAAGTCGTTTTGTACGCATACCGATACTCCTAAGTTAACAGTAGTTTCATACTTTTTGCGATAGTCCATCAGCCAGTGACTTACG
Source organism: uncultured Granulosicoccus sp. (assembly GCA_938003775.1). GTDB lineage: Bacteria > Pseudomonadota > Gammaproteobacteria > Granulosicoccales > Granulosicoccaceae > Granulosicoccus. Next base: position 1,519 of record CALKXZ010000112.1, read on the forward strand.
GTAGGCTTGTAACGCAGGAATCATCCCAGCTATCAATCCTGCAAATGCCACACCGACCAATATCTGAATGTCTGCCTGTTGTGGCAGGGTTAACGGCACTGCCAGTCCGAAGCGATCCTGCAGATAAAAGGAGCCCGCGCCCACAATCAAATAATGTAACACCAGCCCTGCAATAATTCCGCCTATCGCCAACAATGCGGATTCGATACAGAGCAGCAAAAACACGTGAGCCGGGCGAGCACCAACAGAGCGAAGCACCGCCATTTCTCGGCGTCGTTCATTCAAACCTGACAACAAAACTGACATCAAGTTCACCAGACCCGCAATCACTACAAACACAGACACGATCATTAGCGCATTTTCCGCCACACTCACCAGGCCCCATAGTTCTTGCAGTGCCACACCCGGTAGAATCGCTAGCAAGGGCTCTTCACGATACGTGTTGATAGCCCGTTGTTCACGAAACACTGTTGCTCGAGATTTAAGACCCACCAACAAAGCAGTAACGGCAGTAGGCTTGAGCTCCATATTGCGTATGGTTTCTGCAGAGGTGCCCTCACCTTTTACCGTTGCTCCATTTCGCCAATCGATATGCATGGCTTCAATACCTTGCAAGCTAACATGTATTGCACGATCAACCGGTGTACCAGTAGGTTCCAAAATGCCACTGACTGTAAACGGTTGTTGATCATGCTCCACCAAGGCGACACTGCCAGTGCCATGTGCAACCACAATATTATCACCGACTTCATAGCGCAGCTGACTCGCTACTTCACTGCCAATAACCGCATCAAATACATCATCAAAGTGCTTTCCACTGGCCAAACTTAACGCCCGTTTGTCAGCGTAGCGATAGTGTTCAAAGTAATCGAGATTAGTGCCCAGTACACGAAATCCAGCGTGCGAGTCACCCAGTGACAGCGGTATCACCCAATCTATTGCATTACGGCTTTTGATATCCTCGACACTTTCCCAACTGATATTGCTGGTCGCATTGCCGATTCTGAACACCGAATACAACAGTAGCTGTACCGAACCACTTCTGGCCCCAATGATTAAATCAGTTCCAGATACCGTTTGCGTAAAACTGGTACGAGCATCACGGCGAATCTTTTCCACCGTAAGAATGAGTGCCACACTCATCGCAATTGCCAGTAATGCAAGCAGTGCAGTTGACCAGCGACTACGCAAGCTTTTCCATGCAACACTAATCATTGCAGCTCACCCAAGTACACAGACCGTGTGGCTGCAGTATTGATTTCACTTAAATTAATACTGCGATCAAACGAATCTGCTAACGAGGCGTCGTGACTGACAAACAGCAGGGTTGAACCGGCCGTATCTGCCTCACTGAATAGCAACTCCAGAAACGCCTCTCGCGAATCGCTATCCAGTGAAGAGGTGGGTTCGTCCGCGATAACCAGCGGTGGTTGGCCAATCAGTGCACGGGCAACGGCAACCCGTTGTTGTTGCCCAACGCTTAGCTCAGACGTCGTTCGATGTCGAATTTCATCTGGAGACAAGCGCATGGCGCTGAGTAATCGGTCAGTCTCCTGATCCAGTGAAAGACCCTTGCTGCCTGCACGTTTTTTACGTTCAGCAGAAAAACGACAGCTTAACTGCACGTTGTCTGCCACTGACAGAAACGGCAACAAATTAAATTGCTGGAAAACCAATCCAATATGATCCACGCGAAACTGATCCCGCTGCGACCGCCGCAGTAACGCCAGCGGTTGACCATCGATGATGATTTCACCGCTTTGAGGCGACAGCACGGCGGCAATGAGACTGAGCAGCGTCGTTTTTCCCGAACCAGAAGATCCTTGAAGAAACACATGCTCACCACGGGATATTGAAAAATCGTCAATAGCCAGAACAGGTTGCGCATGGTTACCCCAAGCGAATTGCACGTCTTTCAGCTGGACTATCGTTTGAGCTGAGTCGCGCGTGCCATTCACTGGAGTATTAGCCGATCTCATTGTCGGCGATGGTGTCATTGCACAGAATCTAAACTCAGCATCGTATTTTCCGGGGTCAGCTCTACCAGTGTTTGTCCTGTTTCACCAATTAACTGAACATCCAACTCATTGAAACCCGGCCAGAGTGAAAACAGTGACAGGTCTATCGAATTCAGTTCGGTAATCTCACCGCAATTGTAGGCGTAAGTCGCTAATACAGTGGAGTGAGTGGATGACTCGTCGCTTTCGTTAGATTTTTCACTAGCATGCTCTTCGTCGTGCTCATCACCGTGCTCGTCATCGTGCTCGTCACCGTGCTCGTCACCATGCTCATCACCATGCTCATCATCGTGCTCGTCACCGTGCTCGTCACCGTGTTCATCACCATGCTCATCATCGTGCTCATCATCGTGCTCATCACCATGCTCATCATCGTGCCCATGGCCATGTTCACCATCATGATCCTCATCATGCGTATCGTTCTCTGTCATCGTATTTTCCAACATGACAGAGTCAATGCGGCAATCCCCTCCATCGAATACAAACAATTGCCCGGGTTCCTTGAGTTGCTGCAAAACGCTGTCAACAAGCGCATGTTGTTCATCCGTTCGTGGGGCGTGTTCGAAGCCAACCAGATTGTTCCATGGGGTATTGAGTTCGATAAAAACAGCAGAATCTGCAATCGCTACATTTAGGTTCGCAGCCCCATGCACATGGCTGTCAAGATCGCGCTCAGTCTGGGCACTAGCAGTAATAGAATAGCCAACCGCCACAGCGGCAAGCGCAACAAAAATTTTCATATGATGCTCCTGAGAGAAAGCAGGGCAACGCATGTCATCCCGCCGAGTAATCGTGTTTGTAAAACTCAGGAGAGTGCCGGAGGCCCCCGGATGGGTTGTGTTTCAGCGATTTCAACGTTGACAGCCAGATTGCGCAACTGTATTCGTGGCAGATGACGTGTCTGAACAGCTATAAAATCGCAATTTACCGCCGACAAACCACTCATGCCCGCGTACGCATGGTACATCGCGCAATTGTTTGTCAGGCTCTCAGTATCGAATGGCTCACTATCCAGGTGAATGTGGCGGTGGTTCTCTGCCAGCGTATCAAAATGAACAGGGTGATCTGCCGTCGCGAGCATGTGGCTCACCACATGCGTATGCGCCGCCATCTGACTGAAACACACAGCCGACAGCAATAAAAAATGTATGAAATAGCGACTAATCACGCCGCAAAGTATAGCTGTAAACGGGCTGACCAGGACAGGATTTATTATTGCTATCCGGTCTAACCGGGGGAACTTACCTTAACGATGGCGTCACAAAACCCGATTCGGTATAGGTTAGATGTGCACCGCTATTCAACCTTTTTGCCTGCCCAGGTCGATCTGGGTACATAAACGTGACCATCAGCAAGTTTCCTCGCAGTTCGAATCAGTCCTGCCGATACCGGTCTGAAACCCGCATCATCACATTCGTAGTCAACCATAACGTCGATTGCACCTGATGGGTGCTCGATACGAACAGTGGCGGGCGATGCGTCGCTGCACCGACATAGCCCTTCAGCAACGGATCCGGGCGTCAGTATGCATGCGGCAATGCATTGCGCACCGGTGACCGCCATTGTTGGGTGACACTTCCACGGCATGAAATACCGAGCAGTCAAGGTGCCACCGTCTCGCGCCGGTGCGAGCAAGCCAATTTTCGGCACAACCGACTGACTGACGTCACCTAACCCCATCGCCACGCCAGCCACCTTGCGCAAAGATTCCAGTTGCGTCATGAACGCCGCGTTGTCATCTAATTCAGCGGCACTCTCAAAGCCGCTAAGACCAAAGCTAGACGCATGGGCCATGACCAGCGGCATCGCTACGTCCATGCACGTCACTGGAATACCATTAATCGTATCAACCAACTTGCCTGTTGGCAGCAGACTACCCGTGGTACCGCCAACCGTATCCATAAATTGGAGCTGAATAGGACTTGCCGTACCCGGTACACCATCGATAGCAACCGCACCATCGTAGACCACGCCGTCTGGGGAGGTTGTGAGAGTGGCCACAATACGCGCGTTGGTATTAACAGCTCGAATATTAAGCGACGTCACGTCAGAGTCCGGTAGTACCAGTCCCATCTCGATGGCAGCTGGGCCAACGCCTGCCAAAATATTTCCGCAACTCGGCTTGAAATCGACAAGCTTGTCAGTCACCGACACCTGAGCAAACAGGTAGTCGATGTCCGCCCACGGATCCGATGACACGGACAGAATGGCAACTTTTGTTGTCACCGCTTTTCCGCCACCTATTCCATCAATATTCAACTCATGACCAGAACCTAGAACTGCCACAAGTACATCAGCCAATACCTCCGGATCATCAGGCAAATCGTGCTGATTAAAATACGGGCCACGGGACGTGCCGCCACGCATGAACACGTAAGGGATGCGAGTCTGACTCATGATAGTGGCCACGGTAACGTCAAGTAGTGTTGTAGAACACCGGGGGGGAAGTCTCGGTTCAGAAGCATGGCCATGGTGCACATCAGCGCTAACGCTACCACGGTGTAGATGAGCGAGAAACGCCAAGACTTGCCTGCACGAAATTTGAGAAAAGACACAAGAAAAATACACAGCGCCAGTACAAAACCAATCAGTGATGTTAAGCCCAGCAACGAAGCAAACCATGCAAGCGTTGGCCACAAACTGTATTGATTAGGAGCAGCGGCGTCTGCTTCACCGTCCGAGAACAATGGGTGCGTCTCAGACGAACACATCATTTGAATAAGCAGAATGACGGCACCAACTATAGAGACACCACCGACAAAAACTGGGAATACGCGATCAGCTGCCGCAAAATCTGGAATCATCCACGCATTGGTAAACGCGATGAGCAAATAGCTCAACACGCAAAGTAAAAATATCATCGGTGCGCGTTTGCTGCCTGACGGCACCTTGCCCTCTGCTAGCAGAGATTTTGCCTGGCGCAAGCCAACAACTACTGAGATTACCGTTATGATGAGCAGTACAATAACGATCGGACTGAATATATAGTCTAAGCCTTCACTGAAACCCTTGCGAAATCGCGAGTTGGCGATCTGCACAGCTTGATTGGCATAGGTCTCAGCAGGGTTAGACAGGACGAAGCCGATCAGAAAGGCGGGACGCGACCAGTCAAACCGACGCATAAGAATGCCCAGTAAGCCAATGGCAAAAAGTGCAACAAGATCCATCAGGTTCTGCCCTGATTGAAACGCAGCAAATGCAATGATCATGAATAAGAACGGTGCCAACAATGCAAACCGGACCCGCGTCAGTCGAGCAATGAACCCTGAACTCGCAATACAGATCACGGTACCCACAACATTGGCCAATGCCAGCAACCAAACGATAGCGTAGGTGACATCAAGGTTGTTTTTCAACATAGACGGCCCAACTTCAATTTGCCCCGAGCCAAGTAAGGCAATCGCACCAATGAAGATAGCCATCGAACCGCTACCCGGTATCCCAAACAGCAAAGTCGGTACCAGTCCTCCACCCTCCTTTGCATTGTTGGAACTCTCAGGTCCAATGACACCCCGAACATCACCCCGACCAAATCTGGACTTATCACGGCTGGTTTGAACTGTGTGCCCGTAAGCGATCCAATCAACCACCGAACCGCCCAAGCCTGGAATCACACCGACAACAACGCCAATAACCGAACAACGTGTGGATAGCCAGATATTGGCAAACCAGTCTTTGATGCCCGATAACCAACCGCCGCCCAGACCTGCACGGGTAGAAATGGCTCTGTCCTGTCTCAATAACGCAATGATTTCAGGAATAGCGAAAATACCCAGCCCGACAATAACCAGCTTTAAACCATCGGTCAGATAGGGAAAATCATAACTGGCCATACGCAAAGCGCCAGAGCTATCACCCTCGCCTATCGTCCCGATCATCATGCCCAGGCCTGCAGCGACAATCCCTTTTATAGCAACGCGGCCTGCCAGAATTCCGACCATGGATAACCCAAAGATGGTCACCATCAACAGCTCTGGTGTTCGAAATTCAAGAACAATCGGTCGGGCAACGAGTATAAAAACAGTTAGGAAAGAGGCTCCCACCAGACCGCCGAACAATGAAGATGCAAACGCTGCAGAGAGGGCTCGCGCAGCTTCGCCGTTCTTGGCCATTGGAAATCCATCGAGTACCGTTGCCTGCGATGCGGAAGACCCCGGTATACCCATCAATACCGAGGCAAAGGTGTCGGAGGTCGGTACTACTGCGACCATAC
>CALKXZ010000113.1 GCA_938003775.1 uncultured Granulosicoccus sp.
CCCAGGAGATTGCACGCATCGCGCAGCGCCTGCCCTGTCTTAGCGTGTTTCATGATGCGCGTGATGAATGGCTGGCGCGCTTGCCCTCAGGCTCAGGAGTCAGTACCTCTCTGCTGTCCGATAATGTCTTCGCGGATGTTGAGTTATGCACAGCAGGTAGCTACTACCTGGTAATGACACACAGCCATGAGTTGGATCTTGACATTGTGGAGGCAGTGCTGACGCGTGCCGATGCGTACTATTGTGGATTAATCGCCTCTAAGGCGAAGGCGAATCGATTTAGGAACCGGCTTGTTCGCAAAGGATTTTCAGAACACGAACTGAGTACGCTCACAGCACCCATAGGTCGATCGATAATGACGGGCAATACGCCTATGGAGGTGGCAATCGCCGCCATGGCCGATGTACTGGATGAGCGGCAGCGTCGGTTATCTCAGGTGAATGAATTCACCGATACCTGTGTTGACACAGTCTGAACGTTGCCCAAGTAGTACGAAAATGATGCCCCAGAATCTTGTCCTTGCCTCTGGCTGTCACGCTGGAGCATTATCGCTCTGAATCAGGATTGATTCAGATGAATAGGCCTTGCCGGTGATGCTACAGCTCTGATCATCGTACACTAGCGACTGATTAGAGCATTCGTCCAGATTCACCCAAAATTAGCTTCGCGGCAGAGTAGTTCTTTCAAGATACTGTGCCGTCCCAACGGAGTATGCATTGGTAGGTCTGTATCTGTGCTCATCTAAATTAACTGCTTTGCTCATCACACCTTCCAGACAATTGAATTAAGCGCCAGAACTGATATGACACAAATAACTTCGCATATTCTTGATACCTCTCGTGGCTCACCGGCTGCCGGGGTCCTGATAACGCTGATGCAGCAGAAAGATGATGATTGGTTGATGCTTGGATCAGCCAGCACCAATGAAGATGGGCGAGTCAGTGATTTCACCGGGTTCGATAAGGCGCTACCCGAAGGGGTCTACAAATTGACTTTTTACTTGTCAGACTATTACAACAAGCTGTCTCAACAGAGTTTTTACCCGTATGTGGATGTTGCCTTTGAGATCCAAGGCGATGGTCAGCACTACCACGTGCCGTTACTGTTAAATCCGTTTGGCTACTCGACCTATCGGGGAAGCTAACCGATCAACATTGTGAAATCGTCTGAGTAGTATCCTTGGCATTGGTAATTGACAGCCGATTAGCGAAGAATCGAGAAGCTGATCTCGGGCCGTTTACCGAGCCGAGGAGACAGATTCAAAATACAAAAAGAATTGAGATTGACCTGCCGGTTTGCTTCTAGATCATCGAGTATTGCGCGTGCGAATTGATCAGCCCACTCTGGTAATTCGCCGAACATGATGAACTGCGAGAATACCAGCGTTAGGTCATGATCGTCTGCACGATCACCAAACCAGGCAAGGTATGCTTCGCTAAACAACTTGAACTCGCTGATATTGAGCAAGTTTGCTGCTTTGGATATGGTGTGCATCAGGCGTGTCTCTTCAGTTGTTATTGTCTGTCCAGCTCCAATGGCTACCAAGCCAACCAATAATTGCAAGAGTTAATCAAGGGGCTGAGCCCTGATTGATCGTCTCTTGCCCGACACCCATTAAGACGTCGGTTTACACGATTCGTTCGATGTACTTCACTAACGGCACGATTCGACCGCTCCTTACTCAAAAGTAGCAGTTCTGCAACGGGTTGTGTATCCCGAAGTAGTCTTGAATCACGCTTATGTATTAAAAACTGTAAACCCGCACATATCGATCTTGTATATATCGCCATAGCGCATCAGATTATGCGTATTCCATCACGGTTATTTTCATTTAAGAGGCCTCATTATGGTCAAGTGTTCTCTCCACCTCGGGCTCCTGCTGCTCAGCTCTGTGCTATTCACCAGCGCCTGTGCGGTCAACCAGCCCAGTCCGCCTGCGGGCGAACGCGTTGTATCAACAATGACGATCAGACAGGCTCAGAACAATGCCCAGCTGTTAGCCGAAAGTAAAGAATTGATGCAAAATCTCGCTGAGCAGGGTGTCACCGATGACAACGCCAATGTGACCGTTATCTCCGAAGACTCTGATGTGCAATCCGCGTCTGCGCAATCAGCCGGTAAATTTACCGCTAAGCCATTGGTCAGGTGGGGCGGTACGATAGCGAGTATCAACAATCAATCGGCTGGCAAGACTCGGTTGGAGGTCGTGTCGAGACCGCTGTATGGTGGGGGTCGGCCGATCCATGATGATCGATCAGACGGGCGTTTTGTGGCTATTGTCAATGCGTTTCTAGATCCTGAAATTGTAAAGGTCGGCCGCGATATTACAGTGCTGGGAAATGTGCAGCGTCTAGAGAGCGGCACTGTTGGCGAATCTGCTTACGTGTATCCGGTTGTCGTGGTTGAGAGTTACCGCTATTGGAAAAAACGAGTTGCTGCGCGACTGCGGCATTTCCCACACTGGAACACCTATCCGTACCGTCGCTATGATCCGTTTTGGGATAACTGGCCGCGACACCGATCACGGCGACGGTAACGAGAGATTGAATGCCCGTTCAAAACGTGCACAGTGTTTTGTATCGCTGAGTACGCTGGCCTTGATTGCATAATGTGTGATGTCGCGCTGGGAGATGCCGGAAAGCGTGATCATCTGCACAATTCAGCAGCGGGTAATTTTCCACTTGTGTCTGACAAACGTTTCATGGGCGTTTGTTGTTCATTATTTTAATTGTTCATAATCAATCAGTTGTTGATTTGTGCAGAATTCGCGGCATTTTTTGATTCTCTGTCATGTGTCATTAACTCGGCAGGGTTCGCGCGTCTTTACGGCATCCGACTGCGATAGACTGCTATTGGCCGGAAATCAAGCTGTGTCGTGAATTTTTTCCTCGATCGGTTTGGCTGGCTTAACAGGGCAGGGGTGATCCTGCGTAAGAAACGTGATCAGTGCATCGCTGGTACTTCGCATAAATTCCAGTCGATTATAGGCAGGCGTTAATCAATCGACTTGCCAGTCGCTATCACGCTAATTGAGCGGTCATTGTGACCGTGGGGATGATGGATGTTGAGCGCCAAAATAAAAAAAGGCGCACTGGCTTGTGTCCTGGCGAGCATCGCCTGGGCCTTCCCAGTTGCGTTTGCAGAAACTGCTGATGAGACAGTTGCGTCACGAAACCTGGCACAGCTGAGCTTACCATCGGTAAATTTTCCGCCTATGTGTAACCAACCAGATGCGCAAACCTTGCAGGCTATCCTGCCAGTGGCAACGGATCACGGTAGCTATGCGACAGGTATCGTTTTTGACACGAACAGAGTGCTCACTGCAGCGCATGCCGTACAGGGTGGGGAGCGTTTTTACGTCAAAATTAGCGATACCTTTCGCCTGGCTGATCTCGTGACGATTGATCATTCGAGAGACTTGGCTGTGCTGGCCGTTAACACGCAGGCCATAACCCCATTACACCTGAACGGGCTTCATCCACATGAGTCGCAGCAGGTTTGGGCGGTTGGTTATCCGCGCGCTCAGGCAATGATGACCTCAACCGGTGTTTTCCAGGATACCCAGGGTGATGCCCTGCACACCAGCGCCTCTATTGACTCGGGCCAGTCCGGTGGTGGCTTGCTCAGTTGCGTAAATGGGGCGTGGGAATTATTAGGCATGCTCAGAGGATATGGTGCCTATTTGCAAGGTGATCAGTATGTGAAGATACAAAATCATTCAGTATCAGTGGCTGCAGCCACCATTGATCAATTCTTACGAACGTATTATTAAACGCACTATAAAACGCACTATAAAAGCGTCGATAGAGCTGTGTGACAAACGCAGGTGTGTGTCATCACCGGGTGTTGCCGGTAGGTCCATTATTTATTGCAACTTGTCGCAATTGGCAACTGATAGAGCCGCTTTGCACGACGCGCGCGCACTCGTACTCCGATACAGTGACATTATCAGAACGTTCCTATTGCGCAGGTTTTCTATCCATCCATGGCTATCAGTGTATTCGACCTGTTTAAAAGCGGCATAGGACCCTCCAGTTCGCACACTGTGGGTCCGATGGTGGCGGCCCGACGTTTCGCCATAGCACTCAAAGACTCTGAACGAGCCGGCGATATTGTTCGATGTAAAGTTGAACTATATGGTTCTCTGGGGGCTACTGGTAAGGGTCATGGTAGTGATAAGGCGGTGTTGCTGGGACTGGAAGGTGAGCATCCGACTGACGTAGAGGTGGCGACCATTTCGCAGCGGATTAAGCGTATCCGAGAAACGCGGCAACTGCAGCTTCCTGATGCGCAGGTTATTGCTTTCGATGAAGCACGTGATCTGATCATGCACAAGCGACGGGCTTTACCGTTCCATCCTAATGGCATGCAATTTCTGGCCTACGACGCCGCTGGTGATGTGATAACACAGCGAACCTACTATTCGGTGGGTGGTGGTTTTGTGTTAGACGAGGCGGCTGCAACAGGTAATCCGGTGATCCGGGCTGATGATACAGCCCTGCCATTTGCGTTCACCACGGGTGATCATTTGTTGGCACTGTGCCAGCAGCATGGACTGAGTATTAGCGAACTCATGATGCGTAACGAATGCACTTGGCGCTCAGAGAGCAAGGTGCGCAGTGAGTTGTTGGCCTTGTGGCAAGTGATGCAGGATTGCGTTAAACGTGGCTGTCACGAGACCGGAGAATTGCCTGGAGGCATGCGGGTCAAGCGTCGTGCAGCACACTTGTACCAGAAGTTAAGTCAGTTCCCAGAGGCAGGTTTACGCGACCCGCTATCAGTCATGGACTGGGTCAACCTGTATGCGTTGGCTGTGAATGAAGAGAATGCTGCTGGTGGCCGAGTTGTTACAGCGCCAACGAATGGGGCCGCGGGCATCATACCCGCCGTGCTGCACTATTATTATCGTTTTGTGCCGGGTAGCTCAGATGAGGGAGTCGTTGACTTTCTTCTCACTGCCGGTGCCATCGGTATTCTTTACAAGGAAAATGCATCAATATCGGGCGCTGAAGTCGGTTGTCAGGGCGAGGTTGGTTCGGCTTGTTCGATGGCCGCTGGCGCATTGGCTGCGGTAATGGGTGGCACACCTGAACAGGTGGAAAATGCAGCGGAAATTGGCATGGAACATAATCTTGGCTTAACCTGCGACCCCGTCGGTGGCCTGGTGCAGGTACCGTGCATTGAGCGAAATGCCATGGGCTCTGTCAAGGCCATAAACGCCTCCAGGATTGCATTGCGAGGTGATGGTACTCATTTCGTCTCACTGGATAAGGTCATCAAAACCATGCGCGATACGGGCGCAGATATGAAAACTAAGTACAAAGAGACCGCGCGTGGTGGGTTGGCCATCCATGTCATCGATGTCCCTGTCAGTTTTCCAGATTGCTAATGTACTGAAACAAACTAACGCGGCATTCGTTTGTTTCAGTACACTGGTTTGAGCGTTAAATCGTTCAATGAAAGGCGCCTGCAGACATCTGTGCAACAAGGCACCGTTCAGACAGAACGGGACGGTTGTCTATACCGACAGTGTTGCTGATTCTAACCAGGTCAGAGTGAATTCATAGATGATCACACTGTGCAGGATGTGTTTTACTGGTGGCACGGTTCTATAATCACTGGACCACGGATGCCTCAGATCAGCAAACAGACTCACCGTAATTAATCATGAATGCACTTGCCATTGCCTTGCACGGAACCGCAGCCACGCTCTGGATAGGCGGTATGTTTTTCGCCTATGTGATCCTACGACCGTCCATTATTTTGTTAGAGCCACATCGCAGACTGAGTATCTGGGCGGATGTATTCAAACGTTTCTTTCCATGGGTGTGGATGTCGGTAGTTGTCCTGCTCATCAGCGGCTATTGGCTGGTGTTCAAGGCCTTTGGGGGATTCGCCTCCAGCCCTGTTTACGTGCATATCATGCACGCTCTGGGACTGGTGATGATGGCGTTGTTCATCTATTTGTACTATCGACCTTATCCTGTGTACAAGTCCTCTGTGGCGGCTGAAGACTGGCCAGCCGCGGGTGCAGCATTGAATCGCGTTCGCCATATCGTGTTGATTAATCTGGTGCTGGGACTGTTGTTATTGGTTGTTGTGTACACCGGTCGTTATGGATTATTCGCTTAGCAATTAAAAATCCAGGACCGGCAAAGATTCAGTTTGGAATTGTGTGGCCATGAGCCTGCCAGTGTCTGAGTCAATAGCGACAGGTCGTTACGCGGTTTCTTGCCCAGGCTGTGTGAAAAGTCGCACTGAGCTGTTTTTCGGGTACACCGTTGCCCCCTGATTAAACACAGATGCTGGCTTAGACGAGCACTGATCCACTCGAAATTGTTGAATAAAAATTGAATTGAGTGTTCACACAGCTTGGTCCGTTAGGGTGTCGCGACGCTCGCATTCTTCTGGCTGTGGTCTACACACCGCCGAGTTATCCAAAGGCGTGAATGGCGGACTGTAGATTCCGCCCTCGGTGCGGCCCAGGTGGTTCTCTGCCTCGAACGCTGCACGCTGCTAGCGGGAAAAAGGGTAATTTTGTACTAAATCACATCAACAACGCTGCGTTTCAGTTTCGTTTAAGCATTGTTGGTTACTGTTCAACGCTACCCCGGCGTTGTGCAACGCCGTGGACGGATGTCTGTGCTGATGCAGACATTCCAACGGAGTTGACGCAGTGTTTGGATTTGGCAAGAAAACCACGATACCCACAGCTTCTGAGGCGCTCCCAGGGCGGCATGAGTCGGTGAGCGTGGCTGCCGCCAATATTGTGACAGGCAACCCAATGCAAGGTCCTTTTCCGACCTATCTGCAGCAATGCGTATTGGGTATGGGATGTTTCTGGGGAGTAGAACGCTTGTTTTGGCGCCAGCCCGGTGTGTACACAACCGCTGTTGGCTATGCTGGCGGGCTGACACCTAACCCGTTGTACGAAGAGGTGTGTTCAGGCGGCACTGGCCATAACGAAGTAGTGTTGGTTGTTTTTAATCCAGCCGTTGTCACTTTTGACCAGTTGTTACGCCTGTTCTGGGAATCACACGATCCTACACAGGGTATGCAGCAGGGACCAGACAGGGGCACACAGTACCGATCAGGCATCTACACCAGCTCAGTGACACAGCATCAGCAGGCTGAAGCCAGCAGAGCAGAATTTCAACTAGCGCTGACCGCCAGCGGGTTTGGCGCGATAACCACAGAAATACTGCCGGCCCCAGTGTTTTACTACGCGGAAGATTACCACCAGCAGTATTTACAGAAAAATCCGGGTGGGTATTGCAGCCTGAGAGGCACCGGTGCCCGTTGCACACTGCCCACTCCTATGGCTACGAGTGCCTGAACATGAGCACGCGTGATCTGCCTTTTATAGTGCCCTTCGATGGTAGTTTTTCGATTGCTGACAGTGCGACAGCGCCAACTGAAAAAATACCGGGAAAAAAAGCACTGGAAAAGCAATTGGCTGACTGTGTCAGCCAGATCAGTGAATTGCAGAGAAAACTCTACGCCGATGATCGCTACGGCGTCCTGCTAATTTTTCAAGCGATGGATGCAGCTGGCAAGGATGGCACTATCAGAGCCGTGATGAGCGGTGTCAATCCAGCGGGCTGTCAGGTGTCTTCGTTCAAATCTCCGTCTGACAAAGAGTTGGAGCATGACTGGCTGTGGCGGACCACCCGAGAGCTGCCTGAACGGGGTCGAATTGGCATATTCAATCGCAGCTATTATGAAGAGGTGTTGGCTGTGCGTGTTCATCCAGCGTACCTGGCCAACCAGCGACTTCCCGAACACAGCCCCGAACACAGTCAACAAGAGATCTGGCAACAACGCTTCGACTCTATCCGCGATCATGAGAAACACCTGTCCAGAAACGGTACTGTGGTGCTGAAGTTTTGGCTGAATGTGTCGAAAGATGAGCAAAAGCGACGCTTTCTTAAGCGGCTAACAACACCTGAAAAGCACTGGAAATTTTCCAACAGTGACTTGTCCACACGAAGTCGGTGGGATGACTACATGCAGGCTTACGAATCTCTGTTGAATGAAACTTCAACCGAACACGCACCCTGGTTTGCAATTCCGGCTGATGATAAACGCTATATGCGACTGTGCGTGGCACAGAATGTTTTACAGGCGTTAAATGCGTTGCCATTGCGGTATCCAGAAAAAAATCCCGAGGAAATCGCATTGTTTGACGAGCATATTACTCAGCTCAATAACGAGAACTGATACGAGCAATCAGATGAATATTCAAAACAATGTCATCAAAGTGGTCACAGACTTGCGTTATGTTCCGCTGCAGCTTGAGTTTGGGTGTGCAAAACAGGACCTTACCGATGAAGCCTTGTAAATTACGCTCTGCCGAGACATTGATGCCACTACCAGAGACCATGACACTGTGTTCAACCGTTGATGACACTGGCACTGAGCATGAAATTACTGAGCTGATGATTCGTCGCGCTTGCGAGAACATGGACGCCGACCAGCTCTGGCCTTTTGCTAGTCAAACCCTGTGCGGAATGCGCGTGGTGCCAGTGGGTGGTGCGGAAATCATTGCATTCCCGAATAGAGCGGTAATAGCGACTGGTGGAGCCGCTAACACCAAGGCAAACTGGTAACCGATTAGACGTTTTTGCGAGGATTAACGCTGGTCACATTAAACAACCAGACTCAGTTGACAAGCTGGTTCATCTCGAATATTGGCAGTAAAATGCCCAGAACGATGGTCAACACGACACCGCCCATGATTAATATGACCACGGGTTCGAATAAACCTAGAAATATTGCCATTAACGAATTCAGTTCGCGTTCCTGATGGGTGGCAGCCTTTTCCAGCATACTGTCTAGCTGGCCTGAGGACTCGCCACTGGCAATCAGGTGCAGTAGCATCGGCGGAAAGTAACCCGTACGCTCCAGCGCGTTACTTAATGTTGACCCTTCACGAACTTGCGCAGCCGCTGTATTCACAGCCTTTCTCATCGGTCGGTTGGAAATGACTTGAGCCCCGATATCCAACGCTTCGAGCACCGGCACGCCACTGGCGGCCAGAATGCTCAAAGTTCGGGCGAACTGAGCCGTGTTGAAACCACGAATAAGCCGTTTGAACAACGGTAATTTGAGTAACACGGAATGCACTCGTGTCTTAAACGCTTCGCCCTGCATCGCTTTTTGAAATACGATTACGCTGACAACTGCCACACCAGCGACTAACAAGCCCCACTCGCGTACGAATGCGCTGGCCGCCAGCATGGCCTGGGTTAGCGCAGGCAGTTCTTGATCCATGCCATCAAACACCTGTACGACTTGAGGCACAACGTAGGCCAGTAAAAAGCTGACAATCAGAATGGAGGCCACCACCAGAACGCTAGGATAGATCAACGCCTTCTTGACCGTCGCGTTGGCCGCTTGACGCTCCTCGGTGTAGTCTGCAAGTCGTTCCAGAACCGCATCTAGATGACCGGACTGTTCACCTGCGGATACGGTTGCCTGGTAAATTTCTGGAAATACTTTTGGGTAGTCTGATAGTGCTGATGCAAAACTGTGCCCTTCCATCACCTTGGAGCGCACCGACAACAGCAACGATTTAACGCGCTGTTTTTCACTTTGACGGCTGACCGCAGACAACGATTCTTCCAGCGGGGTACCTGCTGCGCTTAAGGTCGCAATCTGCCGAGTCAGAAGCGCAAGATCATTGGTCCGAATGCCACCGCGAAAGGTTGGCGTGCTCGCACTTTTCTTGGCGCCGTTACCGCGGGCTCTGTTTCGCCCCGACGTTTCGGCCACTTCCAGAGGCGTTAGACTTTGTTGGCGTAAAAGTTGTCGCGCTAGCCGAGCGGTATCCGCTTCCAATACACCTTTTTTTTCACGCCCACGCTCATCCAGCGCGAGATATTCAAAAGCGGCCATCAGCCCTCACGCGTTACACGCAGTACTTCTTCGAGTGATGTTCGGCCTTCAAGTACCAGGCGCATACCGTCATCTGTAATACCCGGGCTGCGTGTTCGCGCATAACGTTCAATGTCATGCTCCGAAGCACCGTCGTGAATCATGGTACGCATGTTTTCATCAACGACGACGACTTCATAAATACCTTGCCTGCCCGCGTAGCCTGTATGCGAACAATAATCGCAACCTTGTGGCTCGTGCATATCTGTTGCCCGATCAATCGTTGTCCTTAGTGACAATAGTTCTGATTGAGTCGGCACATGCGAGCGTTTGCATTTAGGGCACAGTAAGCGAACGAGCCGCTGTGCCACCAGCCCGACCAGGCTCGACGACAGCAGAAACGGTTCGATGCCCATGTCACGTAATCGGGTCACGGCTCCAACGGCCGTGTTGGTGTGCAGTGTGGATAACACCAGGTGGCCGGTTAATGACGCCTGCACAGCTATCTCAGCCGTTTCTACATCACGAATCTCACCAACCATGACGATATCTGGATCTTGTCGTAGAATCGCGCGCAAGCCTCTCGCGAAGTCTAATTCCACCTTATTGTTAACCTGTGTCTGACCGATACCGTCGATGTAATACTCGATAGGATCTTCCACCGTTAGTATGGAAAACCGACTGGTGTTCAGCTTGGCCAGGGCCGCATACAGCGTGGTTGTTTTACCTGAACCCGTTGGGCCAGTCACCAAAATGATGCCATGGGACATACTCAGACTGTTCTGTAGTGCCTCCAGAGAAGTTGGCGGCATACCTAACTGTTGCAGGTCAAGCCTGCCTGCCTGTTTATCCAATAATCGCAGCACGACGCGTTCACCATGACCTGAGGGT
>CALKXZ010000114.1 GCA_938003775.1 uncultured Granulosicoccus sp.
TCGATTGCTTGGCTGCAATACGTACAGCCTGACGAGCAGCAATCGCTTTGCCTCGTTCTGCCAGTGCTTTTTTTGAGATTGCAACCAGTGGTGTATCCACACGCGTAAATTCCAACGCAGTGGCATCACTAAACACCTGTATATCTGGTTGATTATCATAGCTCTCTGCGTAGTAAGGAAATGAGATACGAACATTGAGGTCTACGAACAAATCACCAGGGAGCTTGCGCGGGATGAAGCCTGTGGCAATAACGACAATAAGCTCGCTCGCGTTTTTATCGGGCATCGTCATCGATGCGACGTCCATCAAGTCGGCGAAGTCGTCATGTAGCTTTCGGTACTCCACACGTGCGCTGTTCACCTGCCCAGCGGTGAGAAAGCTCAGTGCCATTAAAGACCGTGTGAAGACATCCTGCTTCAGTACGTCATTGTATTCGCTGTACAGAGCGGCGGCTCGTCGGGCCTCTACAGCGGCAGCTTCCGGATTATCAAGCAACAGAAAATTGAGCATCTGAAATGTATGTATCCACAGGCGTTCACTGTATTCTCCGCTGTAGCGTATTGCGCGATCACTGGTGATTACAGCGGCGCTTTGATCCCGAAGGCTCAAATAGTCTAGTTCATCGATTATTTTGATCGCGCTTTCGAACGCGATAACGCTGTCAACGTATTGGCCTGCCGCTTGTGCGACCAACCCTCGGTCCAGATACAACAGCAACCGATCACGACTAGCTATGTCAGCTTCAGACAGGGTTCGCAATGCCTGGGAGGTGCTACCGTGACGAAATTGGTCACGGGCAACATGCAACGCGCCAGAGCTTGCACATGCTTGCAGGAGCAGCACGCTGATGAGCAGCAGGAACCGCATAGTCGGCCGTTTCTACCAACCAAACACTGGGCGTGAAGACTCTCTGGCTATCTCGACATTGTCGGCCCAGGAAATCTCACCTGTTTGCAGATCCGTCAACTCAAGATTCATGGAGTAGTACACCAATTTGCGTTTGCTCAGTCGCCAATGTCTTGGTTGCTTTTTTTCTATGGAGCGTAGCGTGCCAGACAGAATATAATCGGCTCCAAGTTGTCGACCTTCCGCAACACGTTGTTCTGGCGGCACAAAGCCAGCGTATTGGTAATCAGTTTCTGCTAATAAATTCTCACGTTGCTTGCGATTCAAAAATCGATACTCACCTGAATTTATCAGTGATACGCGTATATCGTCAGTAATACCGCCAGTGTTTATATGCTCAGATGTCTCGTTATCAACACCATAAACAATGAGCACCGGTTTCTCCGTCTCGGTCAGGATGTTAGGCGAGCTCAGTAGACTTTCGGTTAGGGTTCTAACAATTTGCTTTTTGTCAGAAAAATCGTAACTGGCATCATAATGCTGTTCGTTTTCGGGATTTAGCGTCCGAGTCGTCGCTCCACACGCCGTCAAGGTGCTGATCAACGCCAGCAGTGACATGGCTTTGGCGCAGCGAACCCAATGTGCAACTCGTGCTGTGTCTGCGATACGGGTTTCAGAATCAGGCGATCGGTGGTAAAAACTGCAATACTTTGGACGTAGTAAACGATGCATTCAGGTCTCCTTCGGTCAATCTTGATTCAGTGTAATTGGGGCGTTAGCCTTAAAGGCAAGTCTTCAGGCACAATACGCACCGAAACTGAACATTGGGTTAACGAGTGACCCTAGACTGATGTGTGACACAGCACACATAATAGGCAATTGGGCGTCAATTGTGGCTGGTCGGAGCTTGTTATAGTTTTTATCAAAGGCCCTGTTGTGCTAATTTCCGGGTTTCCCTGGTGGAAACGGCCATTGTCGTATCTGGCATTCGAGGCTGTACAAGTATGAAAAAAACGCAGAAAGGACACACGCAACACCAGCGTTCACCATCAGACTCTGTCCTGGACCGGGGTCCATTGGCATCTGCCGGTGTGGAAAATGTTCCCGCGACGGTCAAACCCGCTTCGCGGTCGAATAGTGCTACCAAAAAACTGACTGCTGGCACTCAGCAGCCAGCAGCGAGAGTGCAAAGTAAACAGAGCGTCTCGAGCACCAAGCGATCGGGTAAGCGGTTTGCCGAGAACGACGACATGGAATTGCTGTTAACTGGTAAGCAGTCGCAATCAAAGATGCATTCGGCCAGCAGCGCCGTTATTCTGCATATCGTGTTGCTGATTATCGGTATTGTCGGTTCGTTGACCTGCCTATGGACCATGCTCAACACATCGCGCAGTGAAGAGGTGGCACAGAATCTGGGGCTGGTTCGCGTCGCCAACAGTCTTGAGAATATACTGTCGTTATTGGCGTACCCAGTGCTGATGTTTTTAATTGTGCTGTCGGCCTATGCTGCGCAACAATTGTATCGCGCGTACAAAGTAGCCAACGATCCAGACACCTACAGCAAGCGATTCGACAACTGAAATCCTGAGCAACCTGACTCTACCTGCTTACCTGGCAGGTCATCGTCTCGTTTGCTGTCGAACTTTTTCGTGCAGTTGCCTAGCAGCTAGCAGTTGGCGCCTACCAATCTGCCATTTGATGTACATATGCCAGCGTTTCCTCAGCTTCTTGGGGGTAACAAATGTCCACATAGCGGCAAAAAAACGAGTAACACCCAGTTTGTTGAGTAGCGCCGTGATCTTGCGGCGACACCATATAAGCACCGGTTGAGGGATAATAAGCAGTGCAAAGAGCGCAAACGAGCTGCCGGCAGTCGCCACCAGTAACATAAGAGCTAGCACCGTGCGTAACCACAATGGCAATTGCAAATAACGAGCAAGCCAACGCTTAACACCGTTGGTAACTGTCTGCCGAATGTTGCTAAGCCAGCGCCGCCATGGTCGATGCGATTTAAGCAGAACATGCGTAGAGGCCTGAATTACCAGCTGGCGCAATTGAATGACGACACCGTTTTTAAGTAGCAACAAACCAAGCTTAGGTGTCAGTGCTTTGATCCAGGCTTTTCCCCAGGTTAACAGGCCTAGGAAAATTGGCACGATCAACTGGTGGGTGTAGCTGACTACTGCAATGACCACACTGACAAAGAGCAGGCCGATCAGCGTTAGCCTAAACGCTGAAGGTGCGGCTTCGGGTGCATTATTCGTCACGAACGCTCATGATCGATTTGAGCTATCCAGCGGGTGGATTAGTGATCAAGATCGTCTGCTTCGTCAGTGACTACCTGGCCAGTGGCGCGTCGCCATAAGATTGCACCAGATAAACCGATACCGAGAAATCCACTGTAGAGCAGTAGCGCAAGCCATTCTATTGAGCTCTGATTGGCAGATGAGACCCAGCCTTCCTGCAGCGATAGATACACAAGGGCTGCAAAAAAGATAAGCACAATGATCGTACCGAGTTTGCCCAGTGCTTTCCATGCAGCTATTAGTAATGCCACGTTTGCCAGCAGCGCAACGATAGCCCCTAAGATGACCCATGCATCAGTAGGATTATCGTGATTCATTATCCAGTGAAATACCGATGTGCCAGTTGGGTTGTAGGTAGCAAATACCACGAGTGCGGCGATCAGCAGGCGTGTAATGAGTACTACCGGCGAGGAGCCTTTAAGTGCGTTGATCATGGATCAATATTCCATCTGATGACGAGAGCAAGATTAGCCAAAGCAAGGTTAGCAAACCTTGATCCAACAGCGAGTGATATTGTGCTGAGGCACCCGATGTGTTCCAGCAGTCGGCGAACGTCTTTTGTCCACAAAAAACATTTGGCCAAAGAGCCAGCGGGTACTCAAAGAGGCGTTGGTTTTGGCTAAGCAGACATTGTGCAAAAAACTGTTTCAGCGTTTTAATGCCCCAGGAGTTTGCGCGGCGCACTGGCTGCGGACTGCTAAGGACCACCAATTTGAATCGCAACTTGCCGAAAACGGTCAGTTACGTGAATACAACGACATGGCATAGCGACTCATGAACTGGATATTTGCTTATGGCTCTTTGATATGGCGCCCAGGTTTCGATCATACTCAGCGCGTGTTGGCGAGTGTGGCAGGTTTTGAGCGTCGGTTCTGTCAGGCTTCACATGACCATCGGGGTACACCGGATAGGCCTGGGCGTGTGGTGACAATGGCTCCAGTGGAAAATAGTTTGTGCACGGGTATGGCCTACGAAGTACCAAGCGTACATCGAGATGTGATTTTACAGGCGCTGGATAAACGTGAGCAGGACGGCTACGCGCGTGTCACAGTGTCGGTGAATTTATTAGAGAGCGGGCGTCAGGTTCGCGCAGTGACTTGGATAGCAAGTGACGCTAATCCATCGTGGCGAGGTGATGAATCAATCGGTGATGTCGCTCAGATTGTTGCGACTCGTCAGGGGCCAAGTGGCACCAATCGCGAGTACCTGTATCGTCTTGATGAAGCGCTGCGTGGGTTTAAAATTGTTGACGAGCATGTAGCAGAGCTTGCGAAAAGGGTTCGGACATTAGAAGCGCGAGCGGCAATATGAGCGCTATTTACTCAAATTCATCGGATAGGTATCTTTAATAGTATCTTCACAGGTGAGTCTGATTGAGCTGGAGTCCTTGCTGACAACGCCGAAACATGTGCCCTTGGTGCCGCGAACCTGGCCTGGATACTGAGCTAGATAGTCAACCTTTATGGCTCTGCCATTTAATGTGCCCTGATAGTTAGCCTTGACTGGAATCCCTCGATAAAGCCCGTTTCGACTGTATTTGAAAGCGTTGCCTGTCTGGGTCAGTTTGATGGTTAGCTCTGGGAAGTCGATATCTTTCCAAGCCCCTTTCAAAGAGGGGGTCGGGTAGTCCGTCAGCGCCTGCGTATCGCCGCGCATTGATTCTGGCAGCGTGGCTCGAATGTCCTCAGGCAGTACCGAGCAGCCTTGAAGTAGGCATAAAGTTAAGACGACTAATGAGTCGGGGCCGCGGCGTTTTATCGAAAATTGCATATTGAGTTGCTTTTAAAGGTGTCGTTTGGGGTTTTCGTTGCGTGTTTCTGCGCTCATGCTCATGGTCCTGCATTGTAAGCTCGGCCTGTTCAAGCTAGCGAGGTCACTTCAGCGAGGCCACTGAATTTTCGGGTTTCTTGTGCGACTGAAGGTTTTATGCTGCTGGTAAGCCTACTGCCTGGTGATATTGGCTCGTTTTATGAATAATCCGATTTTTTTTGAGATGGAACGTTGACACAGGCAAAAGCACCTGTATACTTCTCGGACTCGGCAGACACGAAGTACTTTCAGGTGTTTAGCCCGCTCTTTTACAATTGAATCAAGTAATTTAAAGGCCTGTTGTCGGTGCTCGACCTTGCCGCTGCCCCCGACCTCGTCATCGTCGCGTGCGCCGGATACGGAGGGGGCCCGATGGCCGCGCATGAAAACGTCGATCACAAGCTGATCATCGATTCGTCGTCGGTTCATCGCATTCAAGAAGCACAGGGCGAGCTGATCGATCTGCTCTGCAGCCGTGTCGTATCGGAGGTACACGCATGAAGTTCGTTACCGAGTTCCGCAACCCGGAGGCGGCAAAAATCCTGATCGCCGAGATCGCCGAGCTCGCCGCCGATCAGCCCGCTCGCAAGTTCATGGAAGCCTGCGGCGGACACACCCACGCCATCTATCGCCACGGCATTGAGTCGTTGCTACCAGAAAGCATCGAGATGGTGCACGGTCCAGGG
>CALKXZ010000115.1 GCA_938003775.1 uncultured Granulosicoccus sp.
GCTGGTATCAGGCCACTGGAGATTGGCAGGATGCGGCCTGGAAAACCTGGATGAACATGGGCTATGGGGCAACTGGTTCGTCACCTGCCACTGCGGAACGATTGCATTACTTCAAACGCGGCCACGATGTTGAGCTGATGAATCGTGACCGTCTTTATAGCCGCTCTGTTAACGAGCTCGATACACTGGTCAGCGACTATCAACCGCCAAGCCCACCCGAATTTATGCTTGCCGGTGGCGACATCCTGGCGCGTATGTCAGCGTTTATGGATGAAGGTATTACCCGTAAGGACTTCTATCCTCATGATAAGCGGGTGGCGATGGAAATTGCGTCCGTTATCTGTACAGAAGAGACGCAGGCAAGCACAGCGACTGAACAGGATTTGTATGACCGAGAACGTGCTGCTTTTATTCGACTGGCGCAAACAGCGCATACTCGTGAGCGTATTTATTCACTGTTACATCGCGGTGGCGCTGTGCGTAACTGATACGTTGCTACCCGACTTTACGCAGTCGTCTCACTATTAGCCAGATGCAAGCGGTCGATTTTTCAGGCAAAGCTTGTAGGTTCCGCACGACAATCACTGAACCGTTGAACGCTAAATACCGGTCAGGCGGTACATAGTGGCTTATTCAGACTGATTCGTACTCGACTTTTCGTCGTTTGCATCAACCGTTGCAGGTGTTACGGCGTCGGATTCCTCGCCATTCACCGGTGCGTCCTTGTTGGCAGACTCCGGATCGACTGGCACATCAGTAATAGTTTGGTTATTGGTTTTGACGATCGGCTCCAGTACTCCGGTGACGGTTGCAAATGATTGTTGTTGGCTGTGTAGCGCAGTGCCTGCGACATCCACCGGTGGTGACTTTCTAAGCATGACACTGCCAGCGATAACGTAGCGTCTGGGAGCGCTGTCATCCGCGTACTGCACACCACTACGAGTCAGCCAGACAATCATGCCAAAATCATCTTCCTGAATCTGTTCACGGGTCAGTAACGGCACCCGCTGGGATACGTTCAGGGAGTCTCCTCGGGCCAGTAATGTCAAACGTCTGCCACTGTCGGTGTCACAATGAATTAGCATGCGTGACCCGACGTTGTCTACATCGGCATCGATCACTGTTTTGCCAGATTGCGCCAGTGAGTCGATCGTCAGCAGACAGGAGCTATCGGAGTAGAACGCGGCAGATAACGATGCGTCTGCCACCGTGATGGTGTCGGTATTGGCAGTGGCGTTAAGGCTTGTCCCCAGCACACATAAATACACCAAGGCGACGCCTGCGCGGGCAAGATTGATTAAACAACGCTGCGTCATATCAGCTTCTCATCCTCGATCCATCCGGGTCTATGACAGGTGAAACAAGGTAGTGCGCTGGGTATCGCCGTCCAAGAATTTCAACTTCTAAGGCAGGTATGCTGTCACCGGTTATTATCTCTGCTGGCAGATATCCCTGAGCCAAGGACAGTCCTGCTGCATGACCGAATCCACCAGACGTCACCCAGCCAACCACTCGAAATCCGTTATCGATTTGTGAGTTAACGGGTGCACACGCCTGTCCATGCTTATCGAAGCGGGACGCGCCGTGCTCATGGGGTGCTTCAACGCAGCCAGGATTCATATCGCCCACTTTTGCCCAAATCGGTTCATCTCCCATAACGTCAGTATTCACAGTGTCGATACTAAGCGATACGCGCAGCAGACGGGGACCCTTTTGGTATTCTGCCATGGCCGCCTGTTTGCCAATGAAGTTGGGTTTATCTAATTTAACGAATCGCTCCATGCCAGCCTCGAACGGTCCGTACAGTGGTCGCAGTTCTGCAAACCAGGTCGGGAAATGCTTTTCCAGGCGCATGGACAGTAACGCTCGCATACCGAAGTCAGCGATATTGTACGGGACGCCAGCGCGCTTGATGGCCAGATAGATCCCGCGTTGATACGTAGGCTCCATCCATAACTCGTAACCCAGTTCTCCGGTATAGCTGATCCTGTTAACGTGGCACGGGCAGCCGGCTACACCCATGGCGCGGCTGTGCATAAATGGAAACTGTGCGTTGTTAATAGGCGTATCGACCAGTGTTTGCAGCAGATCGCGGGCGCGCGGACCGGCAATGGACAGTCCCACCATTCGCTGCCCCAGCCGCTCCAGGGCAACTGAGGTGTCCATCGGCAGGTGCTTCTCGAACCAGCGTTGGTGGTAGATCTGTGCAGCGGACGATCCCCACACCAGGAAGCTTTGTTCGTCGGTTCTGGCGATAGTGAAGTCGCCAATGAGTTTGCCGGACTCATTGAGCATGGGTGTCAGCACCATGCGTCCGACAGCGGGCATGGTGTTGGTCATCAGCATGTCCAGCCATGCCTGCGAACCCGCTCCAGACACCCGGTACTTGGCAAAGTTGGCTATTTCAGTGATGCCCACGTGCTCGCGCACGGCGCGAACCTCATGGCCAACGTACACAAAATCGTTCGATCGATGAAACGAGGGGATGTCGTGAGCGGACTGTGCGTCCGGGGCAAACCATAACGGCGTCTCCAGACCCCAGGTGTCACCCATCACAGCATGATTATCGCGCAGCATAATGTCGTACAGAGGTGTGGTCTGCTGGGGCCGACCAGCGGGTAATTCCTCGTTAGGAAAGCGAATGGAGAATCGGCGCGAGTAATTCTCACGCACCTTGGCATTGGTGTATCGAAGCGTGGTGTAGTCCCCATAGCGTGAAACATCCATGCCAAACACATCGAAGCCTGGATCGCCATTGACCATCCAATTTGCCAGCGCCAGCCCAACGCCACCACCTTGACTGAACCCCGCCATAACGGCGCAGGCGCACCAGAAATTGTTCAGTCCTTGGACTGGGCCCACTAACGGATTGCCATCGGGTGAGAAGGTAAAGGGTCCATTGATGGTTTGCTTGATCCCAGCAGACTCAAACGCGGGGAAGTGTTTGAAGGCGATATCCAGAGATGGTGCAATGCGATCCAGATCAGGTTGTAACAGTTCGTGCCCAAACTCCCACGGTGTCTCTACTGGTGACCAGGGTCGACAATTTTTCTCATAGGTCCCCAGCAGCAGACCATCGCGTTCCTGGCGGGTGTAGATTTCTCCCTTAAAATCGATGACGCCAACCAGTTCACGCCCGGTGTCCTGGTTGAATTCGGCTACCGCGGGCAAGCTGTCGGTTAGCAAATACATGTGCTCCATGGCCAGTACAGGCAGTTCGATACCGGCCATTCGGCCCACTTCGCGTGCCCACAGTCCACCGGCGTTAACAACGTGCTGAGCGCGCACAGTACCTTGCTCGGTGACCACATCCCAGCCATCGAGCTGTGGGGTAAGTTGTATGACACGATTGCGCAGCCAGATTTTTGCCCCAAGTTTTTGAGCCGATTTTGCATAGGCATGCGTGGTGCCAGAGGGGTCCAGATGTCCTTCAACCGGATCCCAAAGAGCCCCCACAAAATTAGTGTCATCCATTAATGGGAACATGGCCTTCGCCTCAGAGGGCGTAATCAGCTCCGTTTGCATACCCAGAGCACGACCCGTTGCCTGTACGTAGCGCAGAAAATTCATGCGCTCTTCAGAGTCAGCCATCATGACTCCGCCGGTCAGATGCAACGAGCAGGACTGGCCAGATAGCGCTTCCAGCTCGTTGTACAACGACACAGTATAGGCCTGCAGCTTGGCCACATTCGGATCGCCGTTAAGTGTGTGGAATCCGCCGGCGGCATGCCAGGATGAACCGCTGGTCAGTTCGGAGCGCTCGATCAGCAGGACGTCGGTCCATCCTGCGCGCGCCAGGTGGTACAACACGGAACAGCCGACGACGCCACCACCAATCACAACGGCTTGTGCGTGTGTGGGCAGATTATCTGCAGAGGATGAATAGTCTGACATCAGGTTGCTTCAGTGGTATCGGTTTAAATGGATGGCAACTTCGCCGGTTCCATGCGTGCTGATGCCCTTAATGGTCAGTTCGCAGGCGTTTGCACCCTGTACGGCATATTGGTGCAATACAAACCAGCCAGTACGACGTACAGTTGATCGAGAATAAATCAATGGTTACGATTGTAGAGTAATCGCCAATTGCTGAGGGCGTCATGCCGCTGGAGTATCAATCAGGGTTCGGAAATAATTTCGAGACCGAATCAGTAGCTGGCGCTTTGCCACAGGGCCAGAACAGCCCTCAGGTTTGCGCATTTGGGTTGTACGCGGAACAGCTGTCAGGTTCAGCGTTTACCGCACCACGAGGACGTAACGAGCGCTCCTGGCTGTACCGTATCCGGCCCAGTGTGTTGCATGCGGGTCGATTTGTCGCCACTGAACTCACTCACTGGGTATCAGCGCCATGCCGGGGGCAACCACCCATGCCACTGGGGCAGTACCGCTGGGATCCGATGCCCGAGTCGCCACCGGGCACCACTTTTGAGCAGGGCATACGCACCATGAGTACCGCCGGTGATGTGGCCACACACAGTGGTATGGCCGCGCACCTCTACGACTTCAATACAAACAACCTTGATAACTACCTGTGTAACGCAGACGGTGAGATGTTGTTTGTTCCGCAAGCCGGTGTGCTGTCGCTAGCGACTGAGCTGGGGCGTATGGCAGTATCACCCGGTGAGATTGCCCTGATACCCAGAGGGATGACGTACCGAGTGGACACCGACGAGGGTGCTGTGCGTGGTTATGTGTGTGAGAATTATGGCGCGCCACTGACACTGCCAGAGCGGGGCCCTATTGGCGCTAATTGCCTGGCTAACCCGCGTGATTTTTTAACACCGGTTGCCGCGTATGAGGATAAAGAAACGCCGTGTCGGGTGCTGTACAAGTGGAATGGTCATTTTTACCAAACGACTATTGCGCAATCCCCGTTGGATGTCGTGGCCTGGCATGGCAACTACGTGCCGTACAAATATGATTTGTCCACA
>CALKXZ010000116.1 GCA_938003775.1 uncultured Granulosicoccus sp.
GAGTTATCTTTCTCGGCATCTGCTCATCAAGCAGCAGCTTCATCTGGCCCCGTTATTGAGTGCCGAGCCAATTCAAGAACGCCTACCGCTTGCTCTCTCGATACTCCAGGATAGTCATCTAGGAATTCGTCCAGACTGTCACCATTTTCAAGGTAGTCAAAAATAGCTTTTACGGGTACGCGGGTTCCTGCAAATACAGGGGTTCCACCTAATATGTCTGGGTCTTTATTTACAATCGAATCACTCAACAGGATGCTCCCTTATCGCGCTCTAGAGACTATCAGTAGTTTAGTATACGCTACCATCAAGATTAGACAGATTCAGGTTTGTCAATTGGCTCGCAAAGTCATATATGTTGGGAAATCCGCCTCCATTTATGCCGCAGAACTTAGAAAGTTGCAGCGCACGGGCACGTTGAATGTTGGAGATCAGTGAGATGGTTGCCGTTTCTTGTCAGTATATTTATTGGCACAACCATTGACGACTAACATCAAATAGACAGCATTCTGATGATATACCCCGTTTTTTATCCACTCCATATCATCAAACTAAAACATATCTACCACTCAATGACGTCGCAAACCAGCAATGTTGCGGCTGTGCCAGATTAAAAACATCAGTTTGAAATCTATCTACAGATTGACCTACCTTCAAAAATTTCAAGGATCTACAGAAACATATTGCCTCAAGATCGTTGAAAAAAGCACCGACCGTTATCTGTGAAAACCTATGGCTAAACGTTAGACCGGAAATTATGAACCTATCAAATCAAACAGAAATCATTGGCTCTTCCTCTTGCTCTACCCGAGTATCTCAACCCGCTGATCAAATTCTAGGCCATTGGCAAGGCCCTTCACTGGGTAAACTTGTAGTCTAGAGCAGTGTTGTTGCCAGTGCTTTAACTCATATTGATGCTCAATGACAAATAAAAATCGTCGCCATCACAATTCCCTGCACGAACTAATCTTTGACTCAAGAACTATGATGGGTGGTAGCGACACTCATTAGCTGGCGATAGTGTCTTCTGCATTTAGACTCGTATCGTTCGTTGCCACCTATCTCCACTTGCTTCCCAGCCGCAATCACTTGCCCTGATTCATCGAGACGTACGGTCATCGTGGCTTTGCGGCCGCATGTACACACGGTCTTTAACTCGGCTAGTTTATCGGCAAGCGCTAGCAGTCGTGAAGAACCTGGAAATAATTCGCCTTGAAAATCAGTTCGAATACCGAAACAAAGCACCGGTATATCCAACTCATCTACCACACAGGCTAACTCATCTACCTGATGGCGAGACAAGAATTGAGCTTCATCAACCAGCACACAGGCCAGCGGTGTATCCAGGTGGTGTTGTCTAATTGGTTTTAAGAATCGAGTGTGTGCGTCATACAACGACGCCGGCTCCTGTAGTCCAATACGTGACCGAATAACACCCTTGCCAAAGCGATCATCAATCGCCGCCGTGTACAGTGCCACGTGCATGCCTTGCTCGCGGTAGTTATGCGCGGACTGTAGTAGGGATGTAGACTTCCCCGCATTCATTGCTGAATAATAAAAATAAAGCTGTGCCAAAACCTATTCCTCGGGCCCGACCACGCCCTTAGTTAATATAAAGCACCCATAGAAACGTCGCTCACCGCAAGCAAGTACAGCAAAAGATTCACTGGCGCGCTCATAAAAAGTAAAGCGCTCTACGGGTGTCAGTAAGAATTCAGCCCCCGCGCTAGCCGCAATTACTGCTTGTACTTCGTGTTGAACCTCAGGGCGTTCATTGGGAGAATCAACAACCGCCATGCACTGAACAGGGTCATCAATAAAGGTATCCAATGGGAGTACTGAAAGTACGGCTTTGGTGACCGCTGGCACACTAGCACCATCTATTCGTAGTAACTTCCCTAATGCGGTTTTTCTGGCCACACTCTGTGCTGGAAAATTAGAATCACACAAAACAATCGAATCACCATGACCCATAGCGGCCAGGGCGTATAGCACGTCTGCGTTCAGCAGAGGATCAATGTTTTTCAACACAAGAATTGGCACTCTCTACGATCAAGGTGGGACTCCACCCTAAACGTACCTAACGGACAGTGCAACTCTTAGCTGTTGGATCGATGCAACGACGCGTTGTGCAGCGTATCAGGACCAACAACGCGATAAGCCAGAAATTGAAGGCCCCTCCTTTATTTGATGACGCAGCCTCACCAGCCTCACCAGCCTCACCAGTCTCACCAGCCTCACCAGTCTCACCAGTCTCACCAGTCTCACCAGTCTCACCAGTCTCACCAGTCTCACTACTCTCACCACTCTCACCACTCTCACCCATTAGGTTGGGTACCAGTAGGCGTTCACTGGTCTCAGTTTCGACAGCTCCGCCAAGACTACTGGCACCAGAGAGCATATAAAGATAAGGAGCCAACACGCCACCGCCGCTACCATGCCGACCCATTTGCAGGCTTGGCATAGTTCGCCATGTCGACGAGCGAGTATCAAATGCTTCAACTGTTGACAGTGCCGTCGTTGCCGTGTTGATTTCTCCGCCAGCAACTATGACATCTGTGCCGTGACTTACCGTTACAGCTCCACTTCTCGCTGTGGGGATCTTCGTGCTGGTCTGCCACTGGCCTGTGCTAAAACTGTATAAATCGGTCTCTAACACCGGATTGGCTGAAGGATTAGGAAGATGCGTCTGCCGACCAGCGGCTGCGACCAGCTGATCCTTAACCAGAGCTGCCGAGAAATGATCACGCGCATGAGGCGCATCGGGCAGCTCATTCCAAACGCCAGTCACTGGATCAAACTCATCAAACCAGGCGACCGCACCACCGTCATGCCCCTGCGTATTGCCACCGAGCACATAGATTTTTCCATTGCGCCCAACCGCAGCGCTGCTGCCACGCAGACGAGACTCAGGCAGGTTACCAGCGACATCCCAAGTAGCAGTTAATGTATTAAACCGGTAGATCTGTTGCACAATCGACTCGCGTGGATAACAACAGGTGAATGCACCAATCACATAGATATCGGTATCAATGGCAACGGGTTGAAAATGATGCAGCTCCATCGGTGCTACGCCTAAATTCTCCCACTGTCCCGTTGACGGTGTGTAGCGCTCTACTGGGCGGTTACCGCGACCTCCGAGCAGATAAATTGCCTCACCTACGACGACGGACGCTGCTTCATGCCGTGCGGTCAGTATCGAACCATCATCACTGGCCGGTAGCCATTGCCAAATTGTGTCGGTGGCTGCATCGGCGCGTAGACTTAACGGTGCAAGTGCACCTGCTGTTGCCAAAACAATACAGACTTTCCAGCATATATTTTGGAGCTGGGCGCGCCAGCAAATACCGCACGCCAAGTCAGTTACGATGCCATTAATCATCTCCCATTATCGGCAGCGACCCGTGCCCGACGCTGTGACTTTCCTAACACACTGGCAGATTAGGGTGTGACGCGTATCTCGACGTTCAACGTGTCAGTTAGTGAGGGTCTGACATGGTCTCGTGCAACGAAGATGATCGTGTGATCACCCACTTGTTCTGGTCTTGGCTGCCAGTAAAAAGTTCGGGTACCGTCACCGTTGTCTTCAAAACTAGAATGCTGCGGTTTGTTCAGAATGATAAGTGCTGGCGGGATACCGTCGGCGTCATCAGCTTGAACGCGGATAGCCAACACACTGCCTACCTTAGCTACTTGTCTCTGAATAGGTCTGAAAATGGGCACTGAACTGCCTGGAGCACCAGTTGGATTCGCCGTGGGCACCGCATCATTTGGACTGTTCGGCTGAGTATTATCAGACATCAACTCGCCTTCGACAGTAATCGTCATCACCTGTGTTGTGCGAAGTGAATTATCAATCGCATCAATTGCGATAAGCTCTACCGGCGATAGTCGAGCAGCACTGGCAGGCACTGTCCAACTCAATTCCAGCTTACCGTTACCCGGGCCGCGTATTCGCATACCCGCGGGTAAATTGCCAACCGTCACTGCTGGGTAAGTACCATCGTTGTCAACAGCTGTCAGAATCAAGAAAAAACGCTGACCAACACTTACTGTAGGGCTGGGAACAAAATCAAACCTTGGCGCCGTGTTTGACGTAACTGTCGGCTGATCGATCGACGACGGGTCAGTCCGAGTAACCAGTGCCACCCAGTCCTGCCCCAATCCGCTTGGTGGTGACCCCAACGACCATGGACCGGCCTCCGCAATCGATTGCCTGGCTTCAATCATTTGCCCGGTGCGTGGATCAAACCAGCGCTGTTTAAAATTGCCCGAGGCTCGACCCATTTTAAGAACTTCAGTACCGTTTGCTGCTGGCAGATACACAGCATAAGATTCACCCTCCAGCACATATGCTTCGGCACCACCATACGCATCACTGTCTCCTACAACGCGATCATCAGCGGGATTCATGCGCCAGAACGGCAGCTCGTTCTGCATCATTTCTCGCGCCAGTCGCATCTGGCGCCACATATTTTCCCGGTATCTAAAATTCCCCGCATCTATGTCACCACCCACCGGCAATGACAAATAGCCAAAGTACCACTCAATATTACCGCCACTAAACAATACGTCATAAAGAATTTCTTTACGACGCTCATCCGTGTTGTCAGATCCTAATCCATTGGTATTTTCATCCATGTCGACGACCCACCGGTGGCCTGCGTTGGCTGAATTGCTTCGCCATTGTTCAACAAACTGCCCAGCAAACTGCGCGTCGTATTGAATAGAACTAGCACTGAATCGCTTATCACCCACTAACTCGCCATAGCGATAAAACTGATTGATGTGAGTATGGACCGCGATCGGCTTACGACTCCAGTCAATAGCTTGCAGGTAATCTGCATGCTTTTGTAGCTCTATCAGAGTGAAGTCATTTTCTTCACCTAGATTCCACTTAACCGCCAACAAATAGCCAAAGCGTGCTACCAATTCTCGAAAGAACAGCTTCCGTTCAACACCCAAAGCACCATTATCCAGCCAACGTTCATTCGCTTCCTCTGTCTCGCTGAGCACAATATTCAACGCGATGCCCTGTCGCTGCGCATGGTTCAGTACTGCGTTCCACTGGTGCAGTTTACTAATATCGTAATGAGTCTTGTCAAAGCGGGTGTTGTTAGGCCCAGTAAACGGATAGGTATCCTGACCGTCGCCTCCTAAATTCATGGGAAGAAAATAAACAGAATTAACACCCTGTTGGCCTAAGTAGTTCAGGGCACCAATCAGGCCTCGACTATCAGCACCTGTGGTTGCATGAGAGAACAACGGATCATTGGGTTTCCAGTCATTTACGTGCGCTGCATAGTTGTGAAGAAAATAGCCATTGGGCCCACCGTTATCCTGGGTACCATCGATACCCGCAAAACCCAACAAATTTTCTGGGCTGTCAGTTCCGCCTTTTATCCAGTAGGGTCCATCGCGAAATTTCATGTAGTGTTGACCCACGTGTTCGAGTCTGCCGTACTTTAGAAATTGTGGCGAATTGTCAGGAGAGGGTGCGATGGTAAACTCACCCGATGCCCCCTCGATAGGCATAGAAGATCCAGCTGCCGGATCAAGACTGATGGCCACCTCAGACCCTCGAGACAGTGTGGCTCGGTATCGCCACTGACCAGTTTCGTCCGCAGAAAAGCGTGCGCGCCAGATGGTCCCTCGACCATTTCCTTGACCATCACCTGCAAAGAAACCAGGAACACGTGTGACAGCGCCGCTGGGAGCGATAAAGTCAACGCTGAGCCGATAATCAAGAAACGGGTTCGGCTGAAGATCAGATTCACTGGCTAAGGGACCCTGAAAATCCAGCTCTATCGGATGCCATTTGGCGCGCTCTCCACGAATGTCAGCTGACCAGGCAGAGGTTGCCCAACCACCGACAAACAAGATAACGAACCAGAATCGCAACGGAAAAAAGTTAGGCAGTTCAAACATACAGGACCACATAAGGTAACCGGTTAGCTGAAGTATGGATGCGATCACTTCGCACGACACCACTATCTGTCTAAGACGCCCTGTTACATGATCAATTTGTGATTTGCATCAAACAGATCAATGTCTTGACATACACAAGTAACTAGTGAAAGTTGATAAACATCACAGTTGCTGATAACGGCAAACTGTTGTTACTCGTTTTTGTACACCAGATTCCGTTCTAGTCAAATTCTCTGGCGTAACGTTCCTACCAAGCTAACTTTTGCCGACAATATACTTGTCGCTCGCGTGGTAGCACGGCGTGGTAAAACCATGAAAATATTTCTTACATCAGCCTACAGCTCACATTCTGGACTGGATACTCTGCGCAGGCATATACCCCTGGATGTAGTTCAGCGACATCAGGCGTGTGACAATCCAGAGGATGCTGATGCCATTTTGTTTGTGGAAAATACTCAGTTCAACGACATATTTTTCAAACAATTACTAGATCATCCGATACTTGCCCGTCACGCGGATAAAGTATTCATGTATAACGAAATGGATAGACCCTGGGATGTTTTACCGGGTTTGTATTGCTGCATGCCAAGAAAACATCTGGTCAATCAGCGCCATCGCGCATTTGCCTATTTGTCCACACCCAATCCGTTCATTGAAAACATTCATAGCGGTGACGCCGAACGGCAGTGGCTTTATACATTTATGGGATCGATGAGTCACGCATGTCGCAGGCCTATCATGCGACTTAAAAATGCTGATGGATATGTACAGGACACATCAGATTTCAACGTATGGCAAAGCGATGCCCGTGAAATGCAGATACGTGGCCGTGCCTATGCCGATGTGGTGGCAGCCAGCCAATTTGTATTGTGTCCGCGTGGCATCGGTACGTCATCGTTAAGGCTCTATGAAACACTGGAAGCAGGACGTGTGCCGGTGATCATCTCCGATCACTGGGTACCACCTGCCGAGACCGACTGGGAATTTGCCATTCA
This sequence comes from uncultured Granulosicoccus sp., assembly GCA_938003775.1. Classification (GTDB taxonomy): domain Bacteria; phylum Pseudomonadota; class Gammaproteobacteria; order Granulosicoccales; family Granulosicoccaceae; genus Granulosicoccus. Next base: position 6,921 of record CALKXZ010000116.1, read on the forward strand.
AATCGAGGAACGCAGAGTCAGTTCCATACCCGGACTTCTCAAAGCACTGTCTGGCGAAGCGCGTGAACGAGGAGATGCTGCTCGCAAAGCATGGGAAACCAGCTATGCACCCGATACGCTATTCAACACACTCGGCGATTCTGTTGAATCACTGCTACATACCCACAGCCATCATCAACATGTCAGAGCCAGTACGCATTTACACAAGTGGCTGACAACTGGCGAACTAATGACACGCACTGCTGCCCAGCGCTTACGCGGACACTAACATCCAAAACACGCCAATACTAGTGCTCTGTAACCGTTAAAACGTTTGAGCGCTTTGACGGTTACAGAGCACTAGTTCGGCACCTGCCATTCGGCAGGTTCTGGCTGTAGCAAACCTCTGGCACAACCACCTGAGTCTATCCACTGATTAATCGCCTGCTGGATCTCATGTTCGCCACGTTCAGACATCGGCACTTCTTGTACAAACGGTGCAATATCGGGCGGCAAGACGAACGTAAGATTGGCGCCCATCTGGCTCGGTGCGCTACCTAAAGGCGGCTTTTCCACAATCTCGGCGATCGAGTGGTCTGGATGGAAACGGATACTGGAACGACCGGTCATAGCATCTGCATCCAACGCTTTTAAGCTAACACTTACTGCTGCATCGTGTTGGCCATGGAATTGAAGCAAATCAGGGAAAAACTCACGCGGTACAAGATAGTCTGTGGCACTGAGAATAAACTCGTTGTGCACGATATCGGGGGTCTGCTCGATGACAGCTTGCAGCGCGTGTGCTGTTCCGAACAGATGCTCTTGGTGTACGCAGCGAATCTGCAATCGGTGAGAAGCAGCTCGGGCATAGGCGTAGCCCTGCAACTGATCACCCAGGTGATGCGTTACTAACACAACATCGTTTACGCCAGCCCATTGCAATGAATCCATTAGGTAGTCCAGCGTGGGCTTACCACGGTGTACAAGTAAAGGCTTGGGTGTATTGTCGGTATAAGGCTGCAATCGCGTTCCACGCCCGGCCGCTAGTAGGACCGCCCGAGTCACAGGCATACCAGTCTTTGTTTCAGGTGTCATGAGAATACTCGTACACTGCCTTCTGATTCTGCGACCACTAGTCGTACGTGATCGTGCATAGCCGGGTAGCGCTGGACATAGCGGCTTCGTAATGACTCAGCCACAGCCGCAAGTTGCTCTACATCAACTAACATAAACAAGCAGCCGCCATACCCTCCTCCGCTGAAACGATTACCATAGACACCCGGTATCGTTGACGCATATTCATGTAACGCTATGAGCCATTCACTGCCACTCTCATAGTCATGAATTGAGCTTTGGCATGAGGCATTCATTAACTCGCCGAACGTGACCCAGTCTCCGGCAGCCCAGGCTGCAGCACCTGTCTCAACACGCCCCATCTCTGAATATACATGTCGGGCACGGCGCGCCAGTAAAGCAGGTAGCTTAGACAGGGCGGCCTCGGTACGTTGTTGAGCCGGTACCTGGCCGAGGTGCCGGGCACCGGCTGACAACTGCTGTGCCGCTTGCTGACACTCTGCCACTCGCGTATTAAAAGCAGAACCAGCGAGATCCCGTGAGACACCTGAATAGCACAGCAGGTAGCTTAGACAGGGCGGCCTCGGTACGTTGTTGAGCCGGTACCTGGCCGAGGTGCCGGGCACCGGCTGACAA
>CALKXZ010000117.1 GCA_938003775.1 uncultured Granulosicoccus sp.
CTCTGCTGTGATCAGACGCTCTATGGCGGCGGTTGCAGCAGCAGCGTCTACGCAGGTTGTATCGGCGCGAACGCCGGTAACGGTCGAGCCATCGAGCAATTTGCCAGAGTCACTGACTTCAGCGATGGCGGCTTCCGCAGCAGGTGCCATTTGAGCGACCAACGATTCGATGGGACCCGTCAAGCCAAGAAAGACGCCTAGTTTTATGTCTTCAGCTGTTGCCGCGCTGGCCACTGAGCCCAAACCGACCGCAACGGCTGTGCTTATGAGCAGTTTTTTCATTGAGATGAATCTCCAAAAGATAATGATGTTGTTCGGGTTCTGTTGTTCCGATGTGTTATTGGAAGTGAGGCCCGGGATCTGTTGATTATGTTTTTTTTACTACGTTTTGGGTGGTTATGTTGTTGGTCATGCTCGTAGGTGTGTGTAGTAATACTACATTGACCTGTCATGACACTCAGTATGCTTGGTCACGACTGTATTTCCAACACGTCGACAGTATACCGTCCAAGCACGCTGCGGGTATCGTTTTTGAATCCGATTATTGAGCAGGTTGAAGTACTTCGCAGTTATCCGTTCAATGGGAGGTGGCGAGCTGATACAAAATGGCGTGTGTAAGCGCTCCAAGCGGCGAAAGATTGGCTGACGGACTGGCGAATTAAGACGGTGTTCTCAATCGTCAATTTACAAAGATTTACATGTCTGTTGATCACGCTTCATGTTTTTGAGGCGATTTTTCTATTGGCCCAGCGCTTTTGACCCAATCAGTAAAGCCATCCTTTAGGTGTGATGCCTTGAAGCCCATGTCAAGCAGTGTGGATACGGTGAGTGCTGAGCGCCAGCCGGATGCGCAGTAGAAGACGTACTCTTTGTCTTGACTGAATACATCTTTGTGATAAGGGCTACTTGGGTCTATCCAGAATTCGATCATGCCACGAGGAGCGTGATAGCTGCCAGGAATGTAGCCTGATCGTTGGCGTTCACGCACGTCTCGAAGGTCTACCATGACTACATCGTCACTGTCGTAGCGGGCTATGATGTCTGGTGTGCTGTGTTCTGTGATTTTCGAACGCGCTATCTGGACCATCTGTGCAACAGTCGTGTTCAGCTCTGTCATGGTGAATAATTTTAGTGACAACAACAGACTTTTAAGTTTGACATAGCGTACGCCGTCGTTCAATGAATTGTGCTGGCAAATGTCGGTGGTGAGTCTGATTCGATTACAATTTGTGGCCACGCTTGCAATTACTCTGGGCATTACCGTGTTGAATTCGTTAGAGCAACTGGAACTGCGGCGCTGGCCAGACGTTGCTCATGATCAGCTTCGAGCATGGGATGCGGCAGATGAGTACCTGTTGCAGCATATTCGAACACTGACATTGCCCGCATCACCGCGTATTTTAGTGCTCAATGATAACCACGGTGCGTTGAGCACGGCACTGCATTCATTAAGTCCCGTAAACTGGTCCGACTCGTGGATGAGCCACCAGGCGGCAATTGCCAATGCCAAACGCAATTCAGTAAACGGCACACTGACCTGTCTGCCTTCAACAGAGGATATAAGCAGTCAATTTGATCTCGTGGTAATTCGTGTGCCGAAAACTACCGCGTTGCTTGACGATCAACTGTCTCGGGTCCGTGCTCATGTCAACGAACACAGTCATATAGTTGCGGGGGCTATGCTCAAGCATCTGCAAAAATCTGCATTCAGCTGTTTTGAAAAACATATTGGTCCAGTCACAACCTCGCTGGCACAAAAAAAATCGCGTCTGTTGTTCGCTCAGCTCGATGTAAAACTGCCGACTGTTGATACAGCCTATCCGACGGTATACAGCGATCCTGACTTGAACTTCGAATTAATCAACCATGCCAATGTATTTTCGCGTGAACGTTTGGATCACGGTGCACGATTGTTATTGCAACAGTTTTCGAAGCTGCCACTGTCCAAGCGAGCCATTGATCTTGCCTGTGGTAATGGCGTTTTGGGAATACGCTTGCAACAAATCCAACCTGATGTCTTGCTGGAATTTATTGATGAGTCCTATCAGGCAATTCGATCAGCCAAAGACAGTTATGCTCGGTGTTTCACGCAGGCTAAACTATTACCTGGGCGATCAGAACCGGTGTTTTCAGTTGTGGATGGCTTAATGGCCTGCGCGGCTAATTCGGTTGATCTCGTGGTTTGTAATCCACCCTTTCATCAACAGCATGTTGTTGATGACCAAATAGCCTTGACCTTGTTTAATGGGGCAAAACGTTGTCTGCAACAAAAAGGACAACTTTGGGTGGTGGCCAATCGCCACCTAGGCTATCAGCCCAAGCTGAAGCGCTTGTTTGGCAATTGCCGCATCGTAAACTCAAACCGTAAGTTTCATGTTTTGCAGGCAACTAAGCGTTAGTACTATTGTTGTTGTACTGATGGAGTCTGCCGTGCTCTCAGACTCCATCAGTACTGTTTCAAAAAATCAGTAATTAAACCGTTAGTCAATAAAACAAAGAGTGTAAACGTTACGTTAACTTACTTGACAGTAACGGTGATGACACTGGATACGACGGGTGGCTCGTGCGGAATATGCAGCTTATCTCCCATGATTAACTGCAACGTGTGCGTGCCAGGCTCCAGCGTAAGGGTTGTTTGCGTTTGACCGGCACCGAAATGTATTGGCGGGTTGCCCATTGGTTTTCCGGCAGGCGGTAAATCGGTTTGATTCACCAACAGGTGATGATGACCCGTGTCTTTGAAATCAATACCAGCTGGTGCTACACCCATACCTTCCAGGCCGAATACCACGGTGAATTCTTTTTCAACAGTTGCCCCATCTTGTGGCGAGACGATAAACACCTTAGCACCCTCTGGAGCCGGGGTAATCGGAAGATCTTGTGCTGATGAAACGCCAGCGACCAGTGTGAATGCGCTTGCGATGAGTAGTGCCGCAAATTTGCTGGCAGCAATTCGGTGGGTGCTGATTCGGGAAAAAATAGTCATAGACGGTGGAAGTTCCTTTGCTAGTGGTGAAAGAGGGCGTAATCGTTTGAGCACGCTTCGATGAATGCTGTGACAACAAACACTCACAACAGTTCGTTTATTGACCGACAAACGCTCAATAACGCTTATACGCTCGGTAGCGCGATGGTGGATTTCGTTCAATGGCGCAATACAACACGTGCGCCATGAATGACAGACTAACTCGGTGATGAGCAACACAATGCGGCACTATTGAGCACCAAGCAGCACCAAGCAGCACCAAGCAGCACCAAGTAGCACCAAGTAGCACCAAGTAGCACCAAGTAGCACCAAGTAGCACCAAGTAGCACCAAGTAGCACCAA
>CALKXZ010000118.1 GCA_938003775.1 uncultured Granulosicoccus sp.
GTCGCTGTACGGCGATGTTTAAAATATTCGCCAGGTACTGGCTCAACCAGTCGTTGTTGACCATGCCACCGTCAACGCGCACTGTATCGATTGTGGCGCCGTCCTGGCGCATAGCGTTCAGCAAGTCCATGGTTTGATAGCACACAGATTCCAGCGCAGCACGGGTTACCACCGCCGGCCCAGAGTCACGCGTCAAGCCAAACAGCGCGCCGCGTGCTTCTGCATCCCAGTGGGGTGCACCCAGACCGGTAAAGGCCGGAACCAGATACACTCCTTGATTGTCATCAAGACTCATAGCCAACGCCTGAGTTTCCTCGGCCGATTGAATTATCCCCAACCCATCACGGAGCCATTGTACGGCGGCTCCTGCAACAAAGATTGAACCTTCAATAGCGTAGGTGGTTGTGCCATCGAGCCGATACGCTATCGTGGTGAGTAATTTGTGTTTCGAGGCAATTGCCGTTGTGCCTGTGTTCAGCATCATGAAGCAACCGGTGCCGTAAGTGCTCTTGACCATGCCCGGTTTGAAACAGACTTGTCCAATCGAGGCTGCATGCTGATCGCCAGCAACGCCTGCTACTGGCAACTCGACCCCCAGCACTGATTTGTCAGTGGTACAAAAATCCGCCGCTGAATCGCGTACCTGTGGCAGCAAAGAATCCGGTACGGATAACAGCGCGCACAGATCCTTATCCCATTCGTTTCTATGGATATTGAACAGCAGGGTTCGTCCGGCGTTGGTGGAGTCAGTGACGTGTACACGACCATCAGTTAATCGCCACATTAGAAAGGTATCCATCGTGCCAAACGCTAGCTCGCCTCGCTCGGCCCGTGCTCTGGCTCCCTCGACGTTATCGAGTAACCAGGCAACCTTGGTGCCGGAGAAATAAGGATCCAGTAGCAGCCCAGTTTTGGCGGTGACCGACTCGGCATGTCCGGCGGCCTGTAATTCCCTGCAACGATCTGCGGTGCGCCGATCCTGCCAGACAATGGCATTGTGAATAGGTTTACCGGTCGCGCGGTCCCAGATCAGCGTTGTTTCACGCTGGTTGGTGATGCCAATGGCGACTACCTGGCGGTTTGCAGAAGCGGCTTTGGCCAAGGCTTCTTGGCAGACCGTCAGGGTGGTTTGCCAGATTTCCTCAGGATCGTGCTCAACCCAGCCTGACTGCGGGTAGAACTGGGTAAATTCACGCTGCGCCACGGCAAAGGTACTGCCATTTTTTTCAAACAGCATGGCTCGGGAGCTGGTGGTTCCCTGATCGATGCTCATTATTAGCGGCGAGCTCATGTTTTCTCCTTGATTGTCGCAGTGACTGGTTCAATGACCCATGAAAGTGGTGTTGCATGAGTAGGGCAGGATTGTACTCAGACTGGCTGCAGACGCAAACCACCGGTTTTGCGTCACCCGAAATCTTTCCACGACATAGCCCGATGCACCCACTCTAAAGCACGCTCAACCATCCACATAATCTAGTCGTTCTGCCGCGCTTAGGCACCGCATAGTTCACAGTGCATCGGCTTTGACGCGTTGCGGGTTGCAGGTATTATTGCCAGATCACACCCCTGTTATTAACACTTGTTGACTGTATTAGCCATGTATCACGCTCGTTCCCCAGTGAAGTCTCAATGCCGGCTTTCGCTACACCTGTTTTGTTGGGCCTTGCTACTAATGATTACAGCCAGTTCACCGGCAGTACTGGCGGCCTTTCCAGATGCGGTGGATGGTGAGCCATTGCCCAGTCTTGCGCCTGTGTTGGAGCGGGTCACACCGGCGGTGGTTAACATTGCCACTCAGGGCCCATTGCCCAGAGCCAATCCGTTAATGGATGACCCGTTCTTCCGTCACTTTTTCGGATTACCCGAGGCACCAGCAGACAATAGACCACAGAGCTTGGGCTCGGGCGTCATCATCGATGCCCAACAAGGCTTGATCGTGACCAATCATCACGTTATTGATAATGCACAGACAGTGTTGGTGACGCTCAGTGACGGGCGAGAACGACAAGCCAGTCTCGTGGGTAGTGATCCGGAGGCGGACATCGCACTCATCAAAATCCAGGCGGACAATCTGGTTGCATTACCGTGGGCCGATTCATCAGAGCTGCGCGTAGGCGATTTTTGTATCGCAATCGGTAATCCGTTCGGCCTTGGGCAAACCGTTACCTCTGGCATTGTTAGCGCACTGGGTCGTAGTGGTCTGGGTATAGAGAATATAGAGGACTTTATTCAAACCGATGCCTCTATCAATCCGGGTAACAGTGGTGGTGCGCTGATTAATCTTCGTGGTGAACTGATTGGCATCAACACCGCCATTCTTGGACCCAGTGGCGGCAATGTGGGTATTGGGTTTGCTATTCCGTCGAACATGGCCGCCGACCTTACCTCGCAATTGGCGGAATTTGGCGAAGTGAAACGCGGTGCATTAGGCATTGTTGCGCAGCCATTGACAGCTGACTTAGCACAGGCATTTGGTATTGGTTCGACCAATGGCGTGCTGATCGGTCGTGTCCGTTCAGGTTCGCCAGCTGAAAAGGCAGGCTTGCAATCAGGCGACGTTATTACAGCCATTGACGGTAAGCGCGTACGTGACCTACCAGCGGTGCGTAATCGTATTGGTCTGGTGCGACTCGGGCAACAAATGAGTTTAGAAATCATACGCGAGACAAAGCCACTAACCATTCAAGTCACCGTCGAGGCTTTAATGGACACCAACCCACTAAGCCTGGGTGCGCAGCTGGGTGACAGGCAATCCCGGAACGGCAGGCGTTACGTGGTCATTGAATCGGTAAATCCGGGCAGTGCGATTGAACAGGCAGGTATTGAGCCGGGTGACATTGTGCTGTCGATAAACAGGCAGGGTGTTGGCACCGTGGCTGACATTAACCGAATCGTTGATGCGGCCAGCAGCAATTTACTCGTGCTGATTCAGCGCGGCCGGGCCACTTCGTATGTTGAGCTGCAGAAACCCTGACCGATGCGAACGATTGGCGCATGCGCGTGCATGGCTTTAACGAGGCAGTGTACTGTGTTGGGGTAACGACGCGAGAAGCGCACTAGCCCGGTGTGTTGTTCTCCACCCAGCGTTGTTGGCCGTTGGCCAGGGTCTCTTTTTTCCAGAACGTGGCCCGGCTCTTCAACGCTTCCATGAGAAAACGGCAGGCATCGAATGCTGCTGCCCGGTGAGCTGAGCACACGGCGGTCAGCACAATCGGGTCGCCCGGCGTGATATTGCCCGTGCGATGCACGATCAGCGCATCAATGATGTCCCAACGCTGTGCGGCATCGGCGATGACCTCTTCCAGCTGTTTCTCGGTCATGCCAGGGTAGTGCTCAAGCATCATGGCAGTAACCTCATCCCCCTCATTGTGATTACGCATGGTGCCCACAAAACTTGCGCTCGCACCGACGCTTCCGACCGGTAATGACGACTCAAAGCGCGCCAGTTCGGCAGCCGGATCAAACGGCAGGCTTTCCAGCTGAACCGCCATCAGCCGCCTGTGACCGGTGGGAAAAAGGCCACCTCGTCACCATCACTGACGGCCTCATGCGGCTCGCGATGCTCCAGATTCACTGAACATAGCACCCGCTCAGGCATCAACTGAGTCTGTGTTGCCCGTTCCCACACATCACTGATCGTCTGAATGCCGGTCGCATCCACCTGCTCCAGCCCTTCCGAGATCTGCTCACGCAAACTGGCAAAAAATTTGACCTTGATGGCCATAACCACACCTAAAAACCCAACACACCCCGATCATATCAACACCAGACACCCATAAACCGCCAGCCCCACCAATTCTGACTCCTGAAATCAGACACCCACATATTCATCCGGAGACATGAAATCAGACACCCACATATTCATCCAGATACAGCGGCACCTGTCTAGCCATCAATTACCGCGCAAATTCCACCCTTTTGTGAGCAGACACCCACATAATAGGGAACCGGCAAATTGCGCCATAACGGTCACACTTTTGCGCCACACATCAACCAGTACTCATGTCTGAATCGTCGTCAGAACTCACCCATTTCAACGCCGCCGGAGACGCCCACATGGTCGATGTCGGTGATAAACCGGTGACGCACCGCGTTGCCGTCGCAGGCGGCCGTATTTCAATGCTGCCCGCCACATTTGACATGGTCTGCGCTGGGACACACAAAAAGGGCGATGTTCTGGGTATTGCACGGGTAGCTGGCATCATGGCGGCCAAGCGAACTAGCGACCTGATTCCCCTATGCCATCCCATCGGCCTGACGCGCGTGGACGTTGAATTTAAAACCAACGCAGCCGATACTTCCGTACAGTGTGAAGTGCGCGCGGAAACCCGCTCCCAGACGGGCGTAGAGATGGAGGCATTAATAGGCCTGCAGGTCACGCTGGCCACGATCTATGATATGTGCAAATCGGTGGACCGTGGCATGCACATGAGTGGCATACGGTTGCTGGAAAAAAGTGGCGGAAAATCGGGTGATTACCACGCAAATTGACCAAAGTTTACGATTAAAAGTGGACCATTAGCCTGATTACCCGGCATGATGGGCCGTTGACCCGAACAGAATGACACGTAGGCTTCCGCTGATTCACGAAGCCGTGCGTTAAACTTGACAAGTTCACTGACAAGACCGGCGGCGTTAACCGCGTTGCTCGGGTAAGAGGCGTTAATAATGAAGCTCTTGAAATGGCTGCTGGGTACCGTAGTCGTACTGTTTCTAGTTGTTGGCTTAGGTGTCGCGGCTCTGGTGTACCTAGTAGATTGGAATGACTTTAAGGACACCATACAAAATCAGGTTAAGAAACAAACGGGCAGGGACCTGCTGATTGCTGGTGACCTGAGCCCATCAGTCTTCCCATGGGCTGGCATCTCCATTGGTGAGATCTCGCTGGCCAACGCAGACGGGTACGGTGATACGCCATTTGCGCGAATTGGCGGTGCCGACGTCAAGGTTAAACTGCTGCCATTGATTAAGCGTGAAATAAACGTGCGCACGGTTGAGTTGACCGGTTTACAGGTTGACCTGCAACGCGCTGAGGACGGTACAACCAATTGGGATGATCTACTCAACAGCACTAGCACCACAACTACCACAGTGGATGAAGGCAATGCAGACACACAGGTTACAACCGAAGTAGAAGGCAGCAGCGCCACCATCGCTGCACTGGCTGTAGGTGGTATCCAGATAACTGATGCCAACGTGAGTTGGAAAGATGCCATGACGGCTACCGATGCAGCCCTGTCCGGTTTCAATTTACAAACCGGTGCGATCGAACTTGAAAAGCCGTTTGATTTGAACGTGGACTTTTCTGTGGCCAGTCAGAGCATGGACCTGAACGCAGATGTAAACGGTACCGGTGAGCTCATGATTGACCTGGATAGCCAGATATACATGGTCAAAGGATTCACGCTGAACACCAACGCCACCGGCGGGGCACTGCCTAACGGTGAACTGGATGCAACCGTGGCTGCTGACGTTGTTGCCCGACTGGCCGACCAGCAGATCGATGTCTCATCAATCAGTTTGGGTGCACTCGGACTTCAGCTCGATGGCACGATCAACGTAACTAACCTGGATACTGAACCGGCTATTACGGGTCAGTTTGCCAGCAATGAATTCAGTCCACGGGAGATGTTTGGCAAGCTGGGCATTGAGCCACCTGTGACTGCCGATGAAACTGTGTTGAACACGGCCAGCCTGCAATTGGCGCTAGCAGCCACACCCAACAGCGCTGAGCTCAATGACTTAACCATTAGCCTGGACGACACCACATTTACGGGCAAGGCCAGTGTGCCTTCATTGGCAGGTAGCATTCCACCGCTACGGTTTGACTTTGCGGTAGATGCCATTGACCTGGATCGTTATCTTCCACCCACTTCCGATGCCGCCGCCAATGACGAGGCAACAACGGAATCAGATGATGCCCCAGCAGCAGACCCTGATGCACCGATTGAACTGCCAACAGAGATGATGCGCCAGCTAGATATTGACGGCACGTTCAGTGTAGGCAGTGTTAAGGTCAGCAACCTAACCACCAGAGACATTGTCGTGCCGGTCAAAGCCGCGGGTGGCAAACTTGCATTACAGGACATGCAGGCATCACTGTACGAAGGACAGTTTAACGGCACTGCTAATGTTGATGTCAGTCAAGACAACCCAGCCTATGGCGTGACCATGGCACTGGCAGGTATTCAAGCCGATCCGCTGCTAACTGACCTCATGCAGAAGGACTCGTTTCTCAGTGGGGGTGGTGAGGTCGCGGCCAACATCACCACAGGTGGTAACACCGTCAATGCCATAAAGGCAGGCTTGAATGGCACGTTCAACACCGCCTTTACCGATGGTTCCATAAATGGAATTAACATCGGTTATCAGATACGCCGGGCGAAAGCTGCCATTACAGGTAAGTCATTGCCTGAAGAGCAAGGCGCTGTAAAAACAGACTTTTCATCCTTAGCCGTCAGTGGCACGTTTACCGATGGTGTCATGACATCTGATGATTTGGACATGCGTTCACCACTACTGCGTCTCAGTGGCGCTGGCAAGGTGGATCTGCCCGGTGAAAATGTGGACTACACGCTGACGACCTTAATTACCGGAACGGCGCAAGGTCAAGGCGGTGCTGAGTTGGAATCGCTCAAGGGCATTAAGCTTGATATCCCGATACGGGGCACCTTTGACGAACTGGCGGCCAACTTTGCCGGTGTCATCCTAAACGGTATGAAAGACAACATTACCGGCAATCTGAAAAATCAGGCGAAAGCATTGGCAGATCAAGAAGCTGCCAAACTGAAAGCTCAGGCTAAAGAGAAGGCCGATGAATTAAAGCAGCAAGCCGAGGCACTCAAGCAAGAAAAAGAGGCAGAGCTGAGACAGAAGGCCGAAGAGGCTAAAGGAGAGGTTCTGGACAAGGCTAAAGATAAGTTGAAGGGCTTTTTAAAATAAAAGACATGACGTACCCGGTGTCAGTATGACTGGCGCAACGTTGACACCGGAACAATCCACCGCGTTTGCCGAGCCGGTACTGGCATGGTTCGACGTACACGGGCGCAAACATTTGCCATGGCAGCAGAACAAGACACCCTACCGTGTGTGGGTGTCTGAAATCATGTTGCAGCAAACCCAAGTGGCGACTGTTATTGGGTACTATGAAAAATTCATGGCAAGCTATGCCAGCTTGCAAGACTTGGCGCAGGCGTCGCAGGATGACGTGCTTGCCCATTGGTCTGGCTTGGGTTATTACGCACGTGCACGCAATCTACACGCTTGTGCCAAGCGCGTTATGGAACAACACAACGGTGAGCTACCGCAGAACTTAGAACAGCTTATGGACCTACCTGGCATCGGCCGTTCGACAGCTGGAGCGATCCTGAGCCTGTCGCTTGGGCAGTCGCATGCCATCCTGGACGGTAACGTTAAGCGCGTATTGGCCCGTCACTATGCGGTGGCTGGATGGCCCGGTAAAACCGATGTACTCAAACGGCTTTGGTCGCTCTCAGAAGCGGTGACACCGGCTCAACGCACAGCCGATTTCAACCAGGCCATGATGGACATAGGTGCAACACTGTGCACCCGCACTCAACCCGATTGCCAGCGCTGCCCGATATCCCATAGCTGTCAAGCATTAGCCGCAGGCCAGCCCACCCAATACCCAGGGCGCAAACCCAAAAAACAGACACCCATAAAGCAAACGGTCATGTTGGCTCTGGAAAACCCAGACGGTGCGCACCTTCTGGAGCGTCGACCACCCACCGGCATTTGGGGTGGATTATGGAGTTTGCCGGAAGTGCAAGAAGTGGCGCAGATAGATCGCTGGCTTGGCGACGCCGGATTGGTTGCACAAGGCAGTCCACATAGCACCATGCGATTTCGCCATACATTCAGTCATTATCATCTGGATATCGATGTACAGGCGCTGAGCGTGAACGTGTCCGACCAATCGGTTCTGGAGGCTGCTGAGCGGGTCTGGTATAACAGTGGCCCATTACCCGGTGGCGTAGCTGCACCGGTTTCAAAAATACTTAACAGTCTTGTAGGAGAATTACTGTGACAACCCGCATGGTGCAATGCGTTAAGCTGAATAAGGAGGCTCCAGGCTTGGAGCGTCCTACCTATCCCGGTGATCTGGGCAAACGAATTTATCTGAATATTTCACAAGAAGCCTGGCAGTCGTGGGTATCACACCAGACCATGCTGATTAACGAATATCGGCTGACACCGGTTGATCCCAAAGCACGCAAGTTTCTGGAAGAGGAGATGGAAAAATTCCTGTTTAGCGATACCGCCGCTATGCCTGAAGGGTACGTACCGCCCGAATCATAAGTGGACGACAGTTAACGACGCTGTGCCTTGTTCTGTACCAACAGCACTTGGCTGATCTTCAGCGTCCCCACTGCGCGCTTTGTGATAGCCAAAGAGCCTGCCATTGCCGTGCTCGTGGGTTGGCTGCGGCAGCCTGAAATAAAACATAAACAGGTAACGGTTACATCGGCTTTTAAGGGCATTTAACTTGCGACTAGCCTGCCACTTCCGGTAGCTAGCTTGGTTAAATATGGATCAGTCTCCAGTGAACGAATCTGCCCGCTTAGCAGCGTTACTCAACCTGAACGTTCTGGACACTGAGCCCGAAGCTCAGTTTGATGCCATAGTACAGGCAGCAGCGGCGATTTGTGACGTCCCAATTTGCCTGATTACGTTAGTTGACGACAAACGCCAATGGTTCAAGGCCAATATTGGTATCCCAGGGGTCAGTGAGACGCCCCGGTCAGTGGCGTTTTGTGACCACACCATTCGTGATACCTGTATTTTGGAAGTCGAAGATGCAACCCAGGATGCACGCTTCAATGAGAACCCGTTGGTCACGGGTTCACCCGATATCCGCTTTTATGCCGGTGCGCCACTGTGCCTAGATGACGGTTCGCGAGTGGGTAGTTTATGCGTTATTGACACTCGGCCACGCAGATTGTCGCCAAAGCAACGAGAAGTACTGTTGCAACTAACTCGTGCAGCATCACAAGCGCTGGAAGCGTGTAAAAGCACACACAGTCTTATGGTGAGTGAATCGCGTTTCCGGGCGCTGTGCGCAACATCGCCATTGGGTGTTTTTTACGCCGCTGCGGACGGTTCATGCACATACACCAATGACCGCTTGCAACATCTTCTTGGCATGAGTCAGGAAGAGACTTCCGGGCGTGGCTGGACACGGGCGTTGCACCCTCAAGATTGCCAGGTGGTTGTTTCAGAATGGGAGCGCGTGACTGCGCTACAGCTTGAATTTGATATGGAGTTTCGCCTGTTACCGGAGAAACACGATGAGGTAGTCGTGCGGGTCAATTCGCGGCCGGTATTTACCGATCAGCTTATTGGAAAGCCCAGATGTCAATTCTAAGGAGGCAATCCATTTACTTAAAAAAGAAGTCATTCGTGTTCGAAAAGCGGTTTCTCCTTTGAGAGAAGCGATTAATCTTTTCAGTAAATCCGACAGTGCGTTTATT
>CALKXZ010000119.1 GCA_938003775.1 uncultured Granulosicoccus sp.
GGCTTGAATAACGAAAAAGTCAGCTATTAACCTGCCGCAACAACGCAGCAAATTCTGATGACAGTAATAGTCGTACAGGCTATTACTGGCAAACCATGGGTTCATCAGGAATGATAACGTCCTCATCATCGCTCTGAGGCACCTGAATCTGGCACGTACTGCTGTCGTTCTTGCGAATAGTTAGCCATTCACCAGCATGTACTTCGGCTTGCAATATGCCATCTCGGTCGACTAGCAGCGCGTTTCTTTCGGTCTTCAACAAGGCATCCACCAACAAGTTGCCTTTGTCGTCAACCAGGGTAGCTATCAGCAACACTTCACGCCGCGCTTGCATGTCAATTCTATGGACTGTACCAGGAAACACGGTGAATTCATACCGATCATCGGCAAGACCATTACCCAGCAAACTGTGTGGGACAAACTTAATCTCATAGGTACGAAAGGGTTGCAGACCAATGAATTGCTTTGTGCCGATACTGCCGGTACTAACGCGTGAGTTATTAATCAAAATATCGAACAGCTCACCGTCAGGTTCACCCGACACATTGACAATAACCCCGGCCTGGGCAAAATCTGATCCTCCCATGCCAATACCGCGACGATCAACACCCAGATGTGCCGACAGTGATACAACGGAGTTCTGCAAAGAGGCTCCACCTTCCGGCGCATTGATATCAGAGGCAGCTGTCGCTAGAAACCACGGGTGCTGCACTTCTGCACGCACGCCATAGGCTGTTGATGATTGCGCAGCGGTGGCGTACGCACCGGTTTTGAAGTCTGTTGTACGCGAATTTAACGAACGCCAGCCGAGTGAAGCATCGCCTTGCCATTGATTTTCCGATAAACGGGTATCAATCGATTGAAAACCCAAAGATCCGTTAAATTGATTTTTGTCAAAAAACCAGTCAAATTTCAACTCAACACGAGAGTCATCTGGCGTGCGCAGAAATGAGGTACTCACCAAACCGCGACTGTGCGCTCGCCTGTAGATCGGTCGCTGCGCGAAAATACCGTATTGCTCGGTAGTATCCGTTTCGCCCTCTGTACTCTGCTCTCTGCGGAACGAGGTTCTTGCACCCACCGCTATTTGTCCAAAGGAGCGATTCGCAGAGAAACTGAGCTGGTCATAGTCCGGTCCAAAGAAAGCTGCCTCAACTGAATCGTTTTCCGGATCAATACCACTACTGAAATGATTGGCCGCAAGACTGAACGACATTGACTCAACTGAGAAGCCTGTTTGTATACCTGCAGCAATAGTGTTCGATTGGCCGACACTACCGGTTGCTTGAAAAGACACACGTTGGCCCAGATATAAATACTCACCCTGCACAAGAGAATGCGAACCAAACTGCAGCAGTCCGCTTCGCCAGGCAGACTGATCGTTCAGGCGTCTTGACATACTCATACCCAGCACCGAGGTATCGGACAGCTCTGGAAACACGCCATCACTGTCCGGCTGCAGAACCTGCCCAGCGGTAACGGCGTAAACGGTTTCCCCTTGTGGCGGAATTCGCGTGCTTTTAGTAAACAAGCGCCGTTCGCTACGAAACGTTCCGGCTTGGTCGAATATACGCAGCTCCACATCATAAGTACCGTCGGGTAGATCACTGGTATTGAGTACCTGATTGCCAGCTGCGTAGCTGTCTCCCGAATAAACGCGACCATCTATAACGAGCTGAACCACAGCGCGCGTTGAAAGATACACCACTAGCTGCGAACTAAACGCATGTTCCAGATCAACCCGGGTCTTGAACGTCGTGCCAAACCCTGCACCCATCAGATCAATATCAGTCAAAGCACCACCAGGGTGAAACGAGTAGGTACCGGCCACCACTTCATGTTCATTCAGGTAATGAGTCAGTTTAAATTCACGCAAACGCTGACGGTCTAAGCGATCGTTGTAATCAGCTTCGGCTGTTACATGTCCACGACCATAGCCATAGAGAGCACGGCCAGATACATCCACAGAGCTACTCTCACCGGCCAATTTTGAGGCGAGCGCATACACCGAAAGGATAGCCGTGTTATCACTCTCAGGATCGGGCAGGTGCCTTTGTACATCACGAAACTGCAACGCCTGATTTTTCGCAGAAAAAAACAAATCAACACGTAACAGAATCTCGTTATAAATGGCGGCAACAGGATCAGCTTCCACACGGCCACAACCAGGCGGATCTTCCTCGGCAAAACACGCTAAATGACCATTAGTAGCCAGTGATTCCGACAACCAGTTTATCAAGTCGTTATTGTCTACATCGTCTTGTAACAACTGCACAACTTCAGCAGGGTCATCAAACGTAAACTCATCTGCCGTAGCCGTGATACCGGTAGAGCCCAGCAACTCATCATTGAAATACACATCGATATAAACAAATTGCGGCCCGGCCAGCGCTTCAAATCCTTCGGGCACATCATCGTTGATCTGCACGTTACCGCCTGCTGACTCAGGCGCAGGTGACTGAGGTACAATCGACGGCGCGCTTTCGAGCGGCGGCAAAACAGGTAATCCGATGGCCTGATTGGCTGTTGATCCTTGCGTTGATCCTGGCGTCGATCCTGATGTTGGTACAGCTTCCGGTAGAGTCTCGATCGCTGGCGGCATCAATGACCCGGCTATAGCTGGCCCCGGCGTTGCACTGGGCGTCTGTTGTAACTCGCGATCAGGAATTTGCGGTTGGGGAGTTAAGGCGTTGTTATTCGATGGCGTCACCCGATTCAAGTCTTGGTTTGTGAGCGGCGGCAGACGAACCAATGCAAGACCATCCGCGCAATCCAACCAAATAACCCGCCACTGACGACTGACACCGTTCTCAAACACATTAAGCCAATGCGCAGAAGTTTCAGTGAATGGTGCATCGGACAGTTGTTCAAATTCCTGTAATGCAGAGCTAGGCAAGTCTGCTGGGAGTTGCCCTTGGGCAAGCCAACGTGCAACTGATTTCTCGACTCGATTGGATACCGCACAAAGTGTCTCTACGGACAGTTCATAGCCATCATCAGCCAGTCGCTCAATCAGTTGATTCATCGCACGCGATCGAACGCCGCGAGTTGTCTGAATCGGTGCTGTACCTGTCGAATCAGGCCAGCGACTTTCATCGTTCACAGCTGATTCCAATCGATCCACGTCCCACCACCGTATTTTCCAGTCAGTTGGGACCGGCGGTAGGAACTCATTACTGGGCTCTATCTCTTCTGAGCCAGACCAGAACGACAGGAACACGCTCTGACTGATGTCATTGACTAGCCCCTGAGCTGCTGCGTGTTGATACCCGCCCTGGTTAATACTCTGCACCAGTGTATTGAACTGTGCGTGACCTACCGTCCTACCAGTTGGAATCTGCAATTCCAAACCGTGCGACAGTAGCAACTGATTCAAAAACTGGGTGTCGTTCGGGTCATCCGGATTAAACGGCATGCTCAGCTCAGTTACTGTGCCATCACTATCTGTTGTAGAAGTAGAAGTAGAAATTGAGGCAGAGACAGAGACAGGCGTAGAAGTACGAGCAGACGCAGGCGCGGAAGCAGCAGCAGGCTCAGTATGTAGCTCACCTTCACTCCATTCAACAGGAACTCGATCCTCGGCTGCGGCTAATGGATTGATCAACAGCACCCAGCAAATACCGGCTGTCAGAACACACCGGTAGCGACTCAAGCTGGCGAGGGATCCCTGTGCCAGGGCCGCGAATCTGCACGCTTGTAACACTCCTGACCTGCTGAGATTCACACCGTCTAACTCAGTATGAACCAGTCGCTATCACCTGCACCTGCACACGACGATTGCGTTGACGCTCAGCGGCCGTTCGGTTACCGGTCAATGGTGACGACTCACCTGCACCAATGGACTGAATACGCGCATTGGGGTACAAGTGTACGAACTGGTCGCGAATCCAGTTCGCGCGACGCTGTGACAAAACCAAATTCTCAGCAGCCGGTCCTGCTGAATCAGTGTGCCCAATAATGCGTATGGACAATATACCGTCAAAGCGCGCCAGATCGTTCAACAGTCGTTGCAATGCTTGTTGACCCGCTTCGGTCAGCTCGAACGCACCAAAACCAAACAGAATCTCACCATCGAGCAACGCCAGCGTGGATACTTGTTCGGTAGTAGCGCTCGTAGCAGTAGCAGTAGCAGTAGCAGTAGCAGTAGCAGTAGCAGTAGCAGTATTGTCTGCTTTCAATCCACCGGGCTGCACCCATGCCAGTAGTGCAACTGATAGTAATGACCCAAGCAAACGACTAACGTTATGCAACGGTCGCCTTTCAACAACACCTGGCCGCCGTTCGGTTCGTTGTTTTTGGCCTGCTGATGTCGCTGGTATGCGACTGAGAAACAACGTCATGCTGGTCTGTCAGTGGATAATCTACTGCAGCTCCGCAGTATCTGTACCACCGTCTAACCGTCACTGGCTGGTTCTTTCGAACCTGAGACGTACCTCTAAATTAAACTGTTATCAACATCACAGTACAGGGTCACAAATAACGCCTGGTCGGTTACCGAGCACCAGACATCATGTAGTGACCTGCGCGGTCGAAATTCTCAAGCGAGACAATTCAATTTCAAGTCTATTTTTCGCTCATTTAAGGCGCGTAGTGGGCCCAAGCCACGAAAATGAGCGAGAAAATAGGCGAGATGGGATTGTTCGTAGCCGACATGTTTCATTGGAGCCGCGCAGGCTCCTAGCGCTGATAAACCCGTATGTAGTCTATTTCGAAGCGTGCAGGAAACGGCGTGGTGCTATCAGCAGGGCCCGGGAATGTCCCGCCAACAGCCAGATTGGCTATCAAGTACATTTGTTCGTCAGACACCTGGTCACCTTCGACACGGGCAGTCTCCACATCGTCAACGTACCAGACAATTCGTTGTGGCTCCCAGTCCACACGATAGGTATGAAAGTTTTTGGAAAAATCACTGATGGTAGCGCGCCCCTCAGTTGAGACACGATCGGTGAAATACCCATCTCCATCCAGATCATTATTGAAATGATAGGCATGGTTGGCTGTGGTTACGGCATCACCTATAGCTTCAATAATGTCGATCTCTGGATCTTCTGGTTCATCTTGTTTGTAGTAAGCGTTAAGTAACCAGAATGCACTCCATAAGCCCTTACCAGCCGGCATACGCGCCCGTGCTTCTACCCGTCCATAGCGAAACCGAAACGAATCATAGCTGGTAATAATACCCGACAGATACGGTTGTCGATTCAGCGCAAAGCTGTTGTCCGCAGTGTTAAGAACACGCGTGGTCTGATCAACGATATTGCCATCTGCATCCAGGGCGACAACCCTGAATTTTCGATCAACACCAGGCACCAGATCATCAATAAAAAGTGACCTGCCATCAGTGTTGGTAACAAACACCCCGTTATCATAAATATCATACCGACGGACGCCACTCACAGCGTTCCAGGCAATGTCGGCAGTCGACGTTGAATAGATACTAGAACGTATAACCAGTCGATCAGCAGTACTGGCTGGTGGCGTAATGCCATTGCCTGTGTTCAGCGTCAGACTCTGGCGAATAATTTCTAGATCACATCGATCAAAAGCAATGACCTCATACTCATAGTCCCGCCCTTCAACAAGCCCCACCTCATATAAGCTTTTGTAGTCAGCACCCATCAGATTTCGATACAACGCACCGTCTCTATAGACCTCGTAGCGCTGCGCACGGTTTGGCGACAACCATCTTATCTCAGCGACTGTTGCTGCATAAATACTGCCGTTAAGCCCGAGTTCGAAAGGCGTTGGTGTAACCGATCTGGGACGATCGGCTGTATTGACTGTTAACTGCGCGGTAACCAGTGAGTTGCCATTTTGATCCTTTGCAACCACTTCATACGCATAGTCGATACCATCACGCAGGTTTGATTGCAAAAAAGACCCACCGGTAGCTGTTCCTTGAAGCACGCCGTCACGATAGATCTCATACCCTGTTGCTGTTGCGGGTACTCGCCACAGCAGTTCAACGGTGGACGCAGAATAGATCGAACGCGTCAGATACAGCTGTGATCGATCAAACGGCGTCTTGATCGCTTCAATGGCCAACCTGCCATCTGCCACCTTGAATGGATCATAGCCAAACTGCCCGTCATTAACGTAATACTGCGTCTCATTGTTTATGACCACCCCAGGGCCCCATAAAAACTCCGTATTCCAGCGACCACGATCGAGCTTAGATCCACTGAAATTGTCTTCGAATACCAGTCGATATTCACCTTGGGGATCAGGAGCCTGGCAAGTGTCTGCGTACGTCTGTCCTGCACATAGGACTAAGGCTAAAAACAACGCGCTGCTTTTCAACATGGGGTCTTAAGGTTGTCAGTGTTGGCCGCAGTTTACCGGATCATGTATTCACAATAGCGGTAGCATTACCTGACTTTAGACCATAGCTCTACAGTCCATCGTGAACTTGCTGTTTTTATGCATACTAAAACGATTCTTGACCGCTTATAGGGTGCTTTAAGATGCGGCAGGACCTAACCCTGGTGACGCATAAAATACCGATCCCGCTATCGCTCCCAGCTTGGTGGTGTTCCAATCTGTTCCAATAGAAAATCGATAAACACACGCACTCTTGCAGTGAGCACATTGGATTTCGGATAGGCAAGCCAAATGGCAGAGTCATCTTGCACTTTATAGTCTGAGGGCAAATTTTAGGGTTAGCTGCTAACCCTGCGCATCAGTAGATTTACCGATCAAGGATGACCCCTAATAAGATCGTCATTTTCAATAACTTTGATAACCAAGGTTTGCCATCTATCGCTCACAGTGCACTGGATATGACGGAAAACCCAACAAAACACGTTGTGCGCAAAAGTATCGACAGTCGTACCTTGGTTCGATATCGTGACCCCATGAGGCAAACGGGTGCGTAAACCTTAGGTACAAAGAATAATTTTGTGTGTACTTACTGATTCATTTAACGAGGCGAGAATGTCTAAAACGATTCTGATTGCAGGTTCAACCCGATGGTATCGGCCTACTAACGGCTAAGACGCTGGCGTCAATGGGGCACAAGGTGTTATTGCTTTTTTCTAATAAACGTAATAAGCGATTGAAATGACGTCCGGTTTTCACTAAGAATCCGGACGTCATTGTTATATACGGCTCTAAAGAGATAGATCCTTTTTGCCTTTTCGTTATGGTCAAGAAATCATGCCATTCATGTCAGCTACTATCTCACTTGACTAGTGCTCTGCAACCATCAAAGCGTTTGAACGTCTTGGCAGTCACAGAGTACTAAGATACGGCTTACTAAAACACAGCCACTGGTTGATTAGTCCAACGGTACGCCGTTGGCGATGACACAAACATATCCTGGCTAGTTGGGGCAGACCATCTATGATTCAAGCTAGTTAACTGTTACCCAACGCAGTATGAAAAAATTGTCACTACGTTGCGTCAAATCTATATTGTCACTGGTCGCCCAGATTAGTGGCTGCACATATAACGGTATATACGCCACTTCATCCTGCATCAGCTTATGCGCCTCATCGACCATAGCTTGTCGTTTGGACTCATCCAGTTCGGTTTGAATCATTGGCAGTAGCTCGTCAACTCGCGCATTAGACCAGGCACCAAAATTCCAGCTTCCCAGCTTCTTTTCTTCATTGGGAGTTGATGCCAGAAAACGAATGGGATGCTCGGCATCGAATGTACCCGGTGACCAGCCAAGTAAGTACATGTCAAACTTATCTTCGCGAAGCTCAGGCCAATAGTTCCTGACGGGCATGCTTGTTAGCTTGGCATTTAGACCTACCTTAGCCATCATGGAAGCAGCCGCATTGCAGATGGACTCATCGTTAATGTAGCGATCATTGGGGCATTGCAGACCAAAGCTAAAGCCATCTGGATACCCCGCATCAGCCAGCAAAGCCTTGGCAGCATCCGGATCAAACGCCAAGCGCTGATTCAGATTTTTTGAATACCCGTTCATGTCAGCCGACACCAACTGCGCTGCTGCCTGCGCATTACCGCGCATGATTTTTGAAATCAAGGTCTCCACGTCAATAGCCTGATAAGCCGCTTGTCGTACCCGAACATCCTGAAACGGGTTTTTACCCGATACATCGTCTGAGAACATCAATGCATCGCTATCGTGCTTGAATCCAAACATGATGACACGCGCTTCGATACCTTCGTGAACAGTGAACCCAGAACGTTCCTTCATACGCGGAACGTCTTGCAATGGAATCGGTGAGATGAAATCAATTTCACCCGACAACAATGCCGCCATGCCAGTAGCACTTTGACCAATGGGAGTGAACACCGCTTTAGTTATGTTCGATTCAAACGTATCCCACCAGTCTGCATTGGGTACAAGTTCGGTGCGTACGCCTGGATCACGACTGGCAACTGAAAACGCACCGGTACCATTGGCATTGAGTGTGGCAAAGTTTTCTGCCTCTTTAGACGGCCGCTCTGCACCGTTCTCAGTTGACCATTCACGATCCATAATCATGAAATTAGCGATAGAACTGGGAAATAATGGATTAGGGGCTGTTGTCATGAAGTCAACGGTATGCTCATCCACAACAATCACTTCGCTCACCGGTGCGAACCAGGATCGAACATCAGATTCCTCAGAGGCAGCACGCTCGTATGAAAACAAGACATCATCAGCCGTGAAAGCCGAACCATTTTGATAGGTCACGCCTTTACGCAGATTGAATCGCCAACCTCCAGCATCCAGTTTTTCCCAGCTCGTAGCCAACGCTGGCTCCACCTGCATGTTTTTGTCACGACGGACCAAACCTTCGTAAACGTTATTAAGAAACCCGAGAACGGGCGCAGAATTGCTGGCATGCGGATCCAGTGTTTGTGGGTCAGTGGTACCTGCCCACCGAAAAGTCTCGGCATGTGCGCCAGCGCTCGCAAGCAAGGTAACGCCCGCGGCACATACAACAGCCATAGCGTTTAACGGTATTTTAAATAGCATAAGATAGTGTCCTTTTTTGACTCAATAATTAATCCTGCCATAGGTTTAATCGGGTTAAACACCCCCATTCAAACCGGTTTTACTGCCGTCACGCGGATCAGGCGTTTATGGCACGCTCCAGAAAATCCAATCGGTCCTGTCCCCAGAAGAGTTCGCCATCGATGCTGTATGTCGGTGAGCCGAAAACATCCAGTTCGTGCGCCTGCGCTGTGGTGTCCATGAGTTTTTTTCGCATGGCATCATTATCCGCTGCAGCGAGTAATGCTGCGCCGTCTAAACCACTGTCGTTAGCGATGGTAACCAGCGTATCAGCGTCAGATATATCTTTTTCATCACGCCATACTGCGCTCAGGATCGCATCGCTGAGTGTAGCGGACTGTTCGGCACTGGCTGCATAGACCATACACGCCGCTAACGTCTGATCGACAGGGAAAAACGCTGGCGTAAAGTTCATGGGAATATTGAGGTGAGCTGACCAACGCTTAAGCTCATCCATCCGAAACCGTTGCCGAGAGGGGTGCCGCTTTGCTGGCGGCACGCCACCCATGCTACCGAAGGTTGTCGGCACATCAATCGGCAGATAATTCACAACAATGCCGGTTCGCTGCTTGATTTCGTTGAATCTGCCAATGGCCAAATAACTCCACGGGGAGATTAGAAAATGATAATAGTCGACAGTCTTAGACACAGCGTTTTAACTCCTCGGATGTAGATTCGAACAGTGTGACACGAGAAAATGTCACCTCAGAGTCGGCAGGCACCAGCCCCCCGATTTATTCAGTATACCTACTGCTGTGTCGCAGCTACGACATCCACCCCTAAAATGCTTCGCAGTGACGAATGTTGTGTGCTCAATCAGCGCGCACAAAACAGAAACAACCTGCCACACTCCCACTATGCTGTTGGTATTCAAACAAACATGGGCCCTGATGGTCGGCATCCTGCTGCTCATGTTGGGCAACGGACTGCAAGGCACGCTGCTGGGCGTCAGGGGCTCTCTCGAGAACATTGATTCCGCTGCCATGGGTTACATCATGGCCGGGTATTTTCTAGGGTTTCTCGGTGGCTCGAAAGCAACACCCGTGATGCTGAAAAAGGTTGGCCACGTGCGGGTGTTTGCTGCGCTGGGCTCGCTGGTGTCGGCTGCTTTCATTCTGTATGCGGCCGTGGTCGATCCCATTGCGTGGTGGTTGCTGCGAGTACTGGTTGGTTTCTGCTTCTCCGGTATCTATGTCGTCGCTGAAAGCTGGCTTAACCACTCAGCCTCTAACGAATCTCGTGGACAGGCATTGTCAATGTACCTGATGGTGCAAATGGCTGGCATGGTGCTGGGACAGTTGCTGCTTAATGTGGCTGACCCTGGCGGTTACAACCTGTTCGTGCTGATCACCGTGCTGGTATCCATCTCATTTGCACCCATGTTATTGTCCTCCTCATCTAACGCGCCTTTGCAAGATTCTGCCAGAGCCATGCCGCTGAAGGAGCTAATTGTCACCTCACCATTGGCAAGCTTTGGCATGCTATTGCTCGGCGGTATCTATTCGGTGCTCTATGCTATGTCCCCGGTGTACGCAACCGAACGCGGTCTAACGATTGCACAGACTTCGTATTTCATCACGGGGATATTTCTTGGAGCCATGTTGCTCCAATACCCGATAGGCTGGCTCTCCGATAGGATAGATCGTCGTTATCTGATCATTAGCGTCACCGCGCTCGGTGCTGTAGTGTCGTTAACCGGAATGTACGCAGGTAACAGTTTTGTGGTGCTAGTTGCGTGCGCCGTGCTGCTTGGTGGGGCTTCCAATCCACTGTACTCGCTACTGGTGGCCTACGCCAACGACTATCTGGAGAGAGATCAAATGGCGGCCGCTGCAGGTGGCTTGTTATTCATCAACGGCTGCGGCGCTATCACAGGACCCGTTGTTGTTGGCTACGCCATGACCCATCTGGGTATCGAATGGTTTTTTATCACACTGTTCTTATTAATGAGCGCCATTTGTCTGTACGGCCTCTATCGGATCAGTCAGCGTACCTATACTGTCACAGACGAAGCGGCACCGTACCTGCCGATATCGGCACGTACCAGTGGGTTGGCGACCAGCTTTGCTATTGATGCCGCCGAAGAGCAGCAACTAGAAGAACTAGAGGATGCAGAGGAAGTCTTTGAAACTCGTTTTCACGATGAACAAATACTCAAGCGTACAGACGATCAACAATAACCTACCCGGAAGTCTGCGCTGGATACGCTTATAGATGGTTATGGAAAACACTTTACCGAAGTCTCTGCAAATGACATGCGCTTTTGGATTGTACCGCGTGCAACTTACAATCGCGTTGATCGATTCAACTTGCAAACCAGCGAAACGATTGAGCGAATTGCCCGACTACACGCGATGGCGTTGAACGCGTTTGCAGATCCAACAGTAGCTACACGTTTTATAATTCGCTCACATCCAGAGCTTAATAGTCACTCGCCATTCGACACTGCTTTAACCGATTTGGATGGACGGGCAGTCGAAGAAGTTATCGAACGGGGACTACATGGCCTCCGGGCTTGAAGGCTAAACGTGTCTACAGAATAGTCAGTAATCAGTCTACTCACAGACTGTCTTTGAAAACCTGGTTCATTGGCAAAGCAATAGATTGCCGCTAACTTTAGCCTGCGTGTGAGTGCTCACGATATCTGATGTTGTAGCTTCCAAGGTATTTGCTGTTCAACTGCGCATGCCAACGTCCTTGCTGGCAATTACATTGGCATCGGTCTGTGATCAATGGCTTACTAAAACGGCTCGTTATCCTCAAACGGCAAGCAGTACTGATCTTGCTCCATCGGATTGCACTCCTCGGCCTCAAGCCTCATGGCAATGATCTTCTCACCGTAGGTATCCCATAGCTCATCGTGAAGGATATCGAGGAATTCAATGACATCGTGCGCTTCACCGGCGTTCCAG
>CALKXZ010000120.1 GCA_938003775.1 uncultured Granulosicoccus sp.
GTCACGGCGTCGGACGAGCCGATCATAGAACAAACAAGTGAATCATCGCGGGGCAACAGTGATGCATGGCTAGGTCGTGATAGTCAGTTCCCACCCGGCCAACTGCGCCGAATGTGTCTTAGTAGTTAGCGTCCGGAAAAGACGCTTTGCGTTCGTTAATATACTCCAACAGCGCCTCATTAACTGCCGGATCAATCGGTGGTGGCTCGTAGTTGGCCAACGCTGATTTCCAGCGCACATTAGCACGCTGCGCAGCATCGAGCGAGCCTTCTATCTCCCATTGTTCAAAACTATTGTTATCAGCAATTTCAGAACGCCAAAACGCGTTCTGAAAATTCGCCTGCGTGTGTTCGCAACCTAGGAAATGATTCCCCGGCCCCACCTCACGCAGTGCATCCAGTGCCTGCCCATTCTCACTCAGATCTACTCCGCCAAGCAACACACCGAGCATGCTGGCCTGATCAGCGTCCATCATGAATTTCTCGTAGCTCATGACCAGGCCGCCTTCCAGCCAACCGGCAGTATGCAGCATAAAATTCACCCCAGCCATTGCCGCAGATTGCAGCGTGTTAGCGGCCTCATAGGCAGACTGAGCATCGGGTAGTTTGGAGGCGCATAACCCACCGCCACTTCTGAACGGCACACCCAGACGACGGGCAAGTGCTGCGGCGATGTTCATGACTTGTGTTGGCTCTGGTGAGCCGAACGTCGGCGCACCCGATTGCATCGACACAGAACTGGCAAAGGTGCCAAATACCACCGGAGCGCCTGGTCGGACCAGTTGCACGAACGCCATCCCAGCCATCGCTTCGGCCAGTATTTGGGTTGCCGTACCAGCAACAGTCACCGGCGACATTGCACCGGCGAGAATAAACGGTGATACCACGCACCCTTGGTTGGCACGGGCATAGACCTTGGCAGCACCGAGCATTGTGTCGTCAAAGGTCATCGGTGAATTCGCATTGATAAGGCTGACCACGACCGTTTTCTCAAGACCCGTTGTCGCATCAATCCAATTTTCACCGAACAATATTTTCGCCATGTCGACGGTATCCTGCGCACGCTCTGGCGCTGTCACCGAGCCCATAAAGGGTTTGTCGCTATAGCGCATATGGGCATAAACCATATCGAAATGGCGCTTGTTAACGGGTAGGTCAACGGGTTCGCAAACCGTTCCGCCAGAGTGATGCAGGGCATGGCTGGAATAGGCCAGTTTGACGAAATTTTCAAAGTCTTCAATCGTGGCGTAACGACGCCCCTTATCCAGGTCATGCACGAACGGCGGTCCGTAGGCTGGCACCATGACTGTATTCTTACCACCAATGACAACCGATCGCGCAGGGTTCCGCGCATGCTGTATGAACTGCGATGGAGCGCTGTCCTGAATCAGCTTCCGGCATAGCCCTTGCGGAAACCGAACGCGTTCACCTTGCACATCTGCACCGGCATCACGCCACATATCAAGCGCTTCGGCATCGTCACGAAAATCGATACCAATCTCTTCCAGAACAGTATCGGCATTTCTCTCGATGAGTGCCAACCCCTCTTCATTGAGCATTTCGACGTACGGAATGTTACGCCGGATGTAGGCCTGCGCTGGGGTTGCGGTCGCCGCCCTAGCCCGCTTAGCCTCACGAGCGCCTCCACGCCTTCCTCTTCGAGGTGCATCTGTTGTGCTCATTGCCTGCTCTTCCACCAGAAATTCACGCAATAATGAACTGTAGTCCGGGTAACCGGTTTTGCGCCGAACGACGTAGGCGTAACACGAAACGACCTGCAAGGCCGTTTAGCCGCTCTGATCAGTATTGATCTCGCAGTGAATAACAGCGACGGACAAAATTCGCCTGTGCTCGATTCTGGATACGCCGACGATTTTCACGCCGCACACGGCGGATGGCCTGTTCCGGTTCGACGCCAAATTCGACCAGAATACGGGCAGCGATCAGGCCCGTCCGACCCAACCCGGCATAGCAGTGAATAATCACCCGCTCGCCAATGCGCAATGCGTGTCGTATTCGCTCACCCTCGACCGCCCAGATGTTTTCAAATTCCTGATTCGGGATATCCATGTCGATAATGGGTAGATGCTTCCACCACATACCAGAATTTTGCACTGCAGCCGGTAACCCTTCAATTTTGTTTAATTTCAGTTCATGCGGCTCGACCAAACAAAGTACACCGTTGGCACCCCATTCAACCATCTCATCAATATCAGCCTGCAACAGCCGCTTGTTTCCAGAAGGTGGCTTGTCTATCCGTGTTCCAGGGCAACCCACCAACCCCATACACCCGACCGAACCGGGCACCGGAATGGTGTCAATCAAGTTTGGCTGCGCGGGCTTGCCAAGTCCGAAAATCATAATGTGCAACACACCCCACTACTCAGTGAACCAGAGGGAATTACCACACTAGCCGTGTCTCTGGCGAACCGCTGAGCGTCGCAAACAACGAGTAGACTCGATGTGGCAGGCAGTCTGATAGCCGCACAGCACCCACTGGCAGAGCGATTAAGCGATGCTGGTTGAGGAGCGTTTGTCGTGGACACGGTCATGGGCAATTCGTAAATATCTCTTAGTCTAGCCTATTGATCGAACAGCCTACGCACAAACCCTGAAACAGATCAAAGCCGAAGTCACAGTATCTGGCAAGCAAATCCAGGGGTGTTCACAGTTTCCAAAGCGCAAGTCACCCCACAAACACCTTGAGATCACCCACGATGACGCTACAGCATAATCCGCGGTCGCAGTCATTGTTCGTCGCACCAGCAGCTGGATTACACTGCGGCTCACGTAAACAGCTTGCCCAAGGCGGCTGTCCACCGACCATCACCCCTGAGCTGGGGTATTGACAGATCGAGGAAGTACCATGAAATCTCATGTCCGTGCGGTAGTGATTGGGGGCGGCGTTGTCGGTGTCGGCACGCTCTATCATTTGGTCAAAAAAGGCTGGTCTGATGTTGCCCTGATTGAGCGCAAGGAACTCACCTCCGGCTCTACTTGGCATGCCGCCGGACTACTACCGTTGTTTAACATGAGTTACGCGGTTGGACAGATCCACAAATATTCCGTGAATCTGTACAAGTCACTGGAGGCAGAAACCGGTCAGAACGTCGGTATTCGACCAGTATCCAATATTCGTCTAGCCGACAATGAAGCGCGAATGGATGAATATCGTTACTACGCAGGTGTCGCTAAAACCATTGGCGTGGAGGTGAATTTTTTGACCCCCGAACAGCTTAAACAGGTTTGGCCACTGTGCAACACCGAGGGCATTGTCGGTGCCATTCAGCACCCTGAAGACGGCTATGTGCAACCTGCTGACCTGACTCAGGCATTTGCTGCAGGTGCTCGCGCTGGCGGTGGGCAAATCCACCGCAACACCACGGTACTGGCTATCGATAAAACAGCATCCGGTGAATGGCGGGTGAAAACGGACAAAGGTGATATCACTTGTGAACATTTGATTACAGCTACCGGGAATTTCGTTCGTCAAACCGGCAGCATGTTGGGCCTGGATATCCCCGCTATCCCGGTTGAACATCAGTACATTGTCACCGAGGCACACCCAGACATCGTTGCACGCCATAAACAGGGGTTGCCTGAATTGGGTGTGCTGCGCGAGTCTGATCATTCTTGGTACATGCGTGAGGAGGCAGGTGGGCTTATCCTCGGCCCCTATGAGAAAGGAGCGCCTTGTTGCTACATCGACGGCCCGGATGAACACAGCGAATACGAATTGTTTGAAGGTGATCTTGACAGGCTTGAGCCGCACATAGAGGCCGCTATCAATCGTGTACCCATCTTTGGTGAATTGGGCGTAAAGAAGGTTTATAACGGTGCGATATGTTACACCCCCGATGGTTCTCCGATTATCGGTCCAGCCTGGGGTCACAAAAACCTATGGCTTAACGAGGGCCACAGCTTTGGCATTACCGCCGCCGGTGGCGCTGGCTGGCAGTTGGCCGAATGGATTGTCGAGGGAGAACCCACGATTGACATGACAGGTGTTGATCCACGACGTTATGGCCCCTATGCCGGTCGCGGTTACTTGAAAGAGAAAAACGAAGAAGCCTACGCCAATGTGTTCACAATCCATTACCCGGATGAAGAACGCGCGGCAGCACGACCTTTGAAGACCACACCTTGCTACGATCGAATGAAAGCACTGGGAGCCGTGTTTGGCAGTGTCTACGGCTGGGAGCGACCCAATTGGTTTGCCCCCGAGGGTGTCAACGCTGAAGATGTCTGGAGTTTCAGACGCAGCAATTACTTTGAACACGTCATGAATGAGGCGCGTCATGTCAGCGAACACGTCGGATTGCTGGATATGTCAGCGTTCTCGAAGTTTATGGTGCGCGGACCGGGTGCAGAAAAATGGTTGAACAGCATTGTCACCAACAAGGTACCCACAAAGCAAGGTCGCATGGTTCTGGCCTATCTGTTGACGAGTCGAGGTGGCGTGCGTGCTGAATTTACGATCTACAAGATCGCAGATAATCATTTCTATCTGGTATCTGCAGGTGCTTACGAACGTCATGACGGTGATTACCTGAATAAGCTTTGCCCGGAAGACGGATCAGTTAGCGTACAGACGGTAACCTCGCAGTTCGGTGTGTTGGTACTGGCAGGACCACGCTCAAGAGAAGTTCTGCAGTCCCTGACAGATACAAGTCTGGACAATAAAGATTTCCCATGGCTCAGCGGTAAAAGCATCAATGTAAATCACGCCACCGCCAATGCATTGCGCGTCAATTTTGTTGGTGAACTGGGATGGGAATTACACCACCCTATTGAGATGCAGAACCCTATATTCGACGCACTAATGACCGCAGGCGCCCAGTACAACATCAAGCCTTTTGGTATACGCGCTATGGACTCCATGCGCCTGGAAAAATCTTACCGACTGATCCCGCGTGAATTGTCCATTGAATACTGTGCACTGGAATCTGGGCTTGACCGGTTTATAAAACTGGATAAGGAAGAGGACTTCATCGGTAAGCAGGCCATGATTGACTGGAAAGCTGATGGTTTTAACAACACGTTCGTAACACTGGAGGTGCATGGAACGACCACCTTCGATGCGCGTGGCTCTGAGCCGATCTATCATCAAGGTGAACTGGCAGGCCGGATAACATCGGGCGGCTACGGTGCGCGAGTGAACAAGTCCTTAGCCATGGCGATGGTGAAGCCCGAGCTCAGTACACTGGGACAGACACTGGAGATTCTGATTCTAGGCCAGACGTTCAAAGCAACCGTCATCGAAGAATCGCCTTTTGACCCGACCAATGAACGACTACGTAGCTAAATCTCATTGCGGTTAATAAGCATAGTTACGGTTAATTCGTTCTGGGAAATCAGTGAATTAGCCGCAACGCGCCATGAGTAGACTGATGGTAATTTCTAACCCTATTGCAATCGGCTACAGTAGACGATTAGTAAGGATGGTCACTCCATGAGCCTGACAGACAGAATCAACTACCACCTAAAGGAACTGGCTGTCGCTGCTAACCCGGCTCACAGCAACCATATATTGCCCACAATCGGACCCACCGATCAATCCATTCTTGATGTGGGTTGCGGCATCGGTCAAACCTTAATTGCCTGTGACGTCAATCTACGTAACCTGGTTGTGGGCATTGATATAGAACATGATTCTGTTGCGTACGGTAGGGAAATATCGGACGACATCTTATTCGTCAACAGTTGCGCCGAATCTCTTCCCTTTAGTGACAACCGATTTGATCTTGTGATCTCGCGTGTTGCCTTGCCCTATACCAATGTACCGAAGGCTATTGCTGAGATATCACGGGTATTGAAGCCTGGCGGACGCGCCTGGTTCACATTACACCCGTTTAGAAAAACCCGAGAGCAGCTGGTGGACTCGGCTCGGCTCGGTGATATAAAGCAAATACTGTTCAGGTTGTATGTAATCGCCAACGGTATTAGCCTGCATTTAACCGGTAGAGTATTCAATTGGCCATTAACCCGGCAGGCACAGCAATTTGAATCCTGGCAAAGCGAACGTGCTATGCGTGATTGCCTGGCCAAACAGGGCTTTGACGCCATTCAGTTCGAACAAGGGCGTTTTTTTAAATGCGAAGCTCACAAAACAGCACAACACAGTGAGCCGCAGATGCCAAAAATCACGAGGCGTACGTTGTCCGAGCAGGCAAAGCCTGCCAAACCTGTTGCTGTCGATGAAACAACATAGACTAGTAATAACCATAGATCGGTTATACCTGAGCCCTGTCCATGAATCCTGCCCACAAAGCTAACGCGGCAACCCATCTATTCAAGTCGGCTACCCAGTAGCCTAGCGTACTTCACAACCTGGCCTGATACCCCGGCAAGTCAGCTGACGCGTGTTAATCTTGTGCTATGACAAATAAACTACAGTCCTTGTTGGACGAGCGTGGTCTGCTATTGGCTGATGGCGCGACCGGCACCAATCTATTTGCTGTTGGCCTGCAAACAGGAGACGCACCGGAGTTGTGGAATATTGACCACCCGGATCGCATCGCTAACCTCCATCGCTCATTCGTGGACGCAGGCTCCGATATCATTCTGACGAACAGTTTCGGTGGCACACACTACCGATTGGCATTGCACAAGGCGGGGCATAGAGTGGCCGAACTCAACAGCGCGGCAGCACGACTGGCTCGGGCTGAAGCAGATGCATCCGACAAAACTGTCTTAGTCGCAGGCTCAATGGGGCCTACTGGTGAAATATTGGCCCCCAACGGCCCGGTCAGCATAGAACAGGCGCGCCGTGCGTTTTCTGAACAGGCACAGGCACTGGCAGAAGGTGGCGCGGATATTCTCTGGATAGAAACCATTTCATCGGCTGAAGAGATAGAAGCTGCAGTGCTGGGTGCAGCCGACGTTGGACTGCCTATTGTCTATACCGTCAGCATCGACACCAATGGCCGTACCATGATGGGACTCACGCCTGCACAGACCCTGAAAATCAGTACCAGTCTGAACACACACATCACAGCGGTGGGTAGCAACTGCGGCGTCGGTGCCTCAGAAGTTGTTGCAGCCGTGTGTAATTTGGTCAATGCAGCGAACACAATGGGCATCAAACCCGCCCTGGTGGCCAAGGCCAACTGCGGTATTCCAGACTATGTAGACGGCAAGATTGTCTATAGCGGTACACCTGAACTCATGGCTGATTACGCGCTCATGTCGGCTAACGCTGGTGCGACTATCATTGGTGGTTGTTGTGGCACGACGGCGGCACACATCAAGGCCATGCGTCATGCCATCGATAGCTGGAAACCAGGCCAGCAGAGTCCTGACATCGACACGATTGTCCATGTGCTGGGTGACTTGTCGCAAGGTGCGCAGGCGCAGATGAACGGAGACCTGACAGTTGCCGGTGGCTCAGCCTCGGGACGTGGCAGCCGTACATCCAGACGTAACCGTCGCGCTCAACACTAAAACCAATCTAATCACACCACGTTAGTCATCCGGCTATGGTTGCAGTAATACACCCTGTTGCTCCCAGATCAACGAAGGCGATCGCCGCACAACACCCACACGTTCTAGAACAGTGCCTGCAGTGGGATTGGCAAACTGTTACCGCTCAATCAGTTGACAACACGGTTGAGCTTGCCAGACTTCTTGAACTGGACCCCGACCGGCTCAGTTCACAGACAGCCGATAACGCCTTCTTGCTAAGAATACCGTTGACGTTTATACGACGTATGCAGAAGCAAAACATGCAAGATCCGCTGCTACTGCAAATGCTGAACCGACGTGAAGAGCAGCAGCTGCAACCACACTACACTCAAGACCCACTTCAGGAGCATCACGGTTCGCCCTGCCCGGGTATCATTCACAAATACGCCGGTCGTGTACTGCTGACGGTTGCCACCAGTTGTCCATTGAATTGCCGCTACTGTTTCCGCCGGCATTTTCCGTACAAACAAAACCGCCTGACGCCATCCACTTGGCAACCTGCACTCGACTATATTAGGCACCACAGCGACATCAGCGAGGTCATACTCAGCGGTGGTGAACCCCTCATGCTTAAAGACAGTGTGCTGGCCACCCTGCTCGATGAACTGCAGCAAATAGCCCATGTCAGCCTTATCCG
>CALKXZ010000121.1 GCA_938003775.1 uncultured Granulosicoccus sp.
ATCGTTTGCCAGAATTTGATCGATCAGCAATTCAACCTGGTGATCTGGATATTATTAGCGAACCTATCGATTATCTTGGCCTTACCTACTACCACCCGACCATTGTACGATCGCCGAATCAGCCAGGGGTGGAACCCTTCGACACTGTCGAATTGGAGGATTGTGAGGTAACAACGATGGGATGGCCGGTTGTGCCGAACGGGCTGACAAACCTAATTCGAGAGCTTGTTGAACGTTATGGTGATGAGCTACCACCCATTGTAATTACAGAGAATGGGTGTTCATGTGAGGATCAGATAGACGACCAAGGTGTTGTTGACGATGAAAAACGTATCGAATTTCTTTCTGAGCACCTAAAACGGCTAGCCGGCGAGATTGTTAAGGGTGTCAAGATCGATGGCTATTTCGTCTGGTCGTTTCTGGACCATTTCGAGTGGGATCTTGGATATTCAAAGCGATGGGGTATAGTCCACGTTGATTTTGACACTCTAAACAGGACACTAAAATCGAGCGCGGTTTGGTACGGTGATGTCATTGCGGGTTCGCACAGCGCTTATTCAAAGAAAACTCAAGGATAACCGTTCCCTGAACTACCTTGCCGAAGACAGCTTTTGGCCGAGAGCCGCCTATCTTATCGCACTTTACACGCAGCGTTTTGACGAGTCCTATTGACTAACGGCTGACTTGGCCGGTAACAATGGGATACTTCCATGTTGAAAGACTTCTATTCGCAACCTGGTGTCGTTGCGAGGCTCAGATGCGGTCCGCTCGCAGAGCAGTTAGACCAACTGGTCATTACGCTTCAAAACGAAGGGTACGCTCGCGACTCCATCAGAATTTCTGTTAGCTCTGCTGCCAAGTTCAGTCGCTGGCTTGAACGGCGAGAATGCACAGCAGGCGATGTAACTGATGCTCTCGTCGATCAGTACCTTTCTGGAATCCGACGATATCCGTCGGGTAAACAAAGGAAGTGTGTTCAAGGGTTGGCGCACATGGTGCGTCTCCTCCGACAACAGGGAGTTCTGGCAATTGCTCAGGATACGCAACTGCAAACGAACACCGACAGCTGGCTGAGTGAATATAAGCATTATCTGACGAACGTTGCAGGCCTACGAGAGAGCACATGCATCGTTTACTGCCGAAATGCAAGGTATATGCTAACAGCGCTCTTTCCTGATGACAGGGTCGACTGGACAAGCGTAGACGCTGAGATTCTCTGCAACTTTGTTCGCCAGCAGGCTCAGAACCGCAGGGGTGCTGGCCGTAAAACACCGGGCATAGTGGTTCGCTCGTTCGTACGGTTTCTCGCTTATTCTGGAGAGTTGGATCGTGCTATATCTGGTGCAATTCCCACTATCCGACAGTCGACTCACGCTGCTCTGCCGACTCGTCTTTGCACAGACGATGTCGAGCGTATACTGAATGCAGTCCGAGAGTCTGGTTTGCCGGAAGCCGCTCGGGACTACGCCATTCTATTGATGCTGAGCCAGCTGGGCATGCGCTCTTGCGAAATTGCCAATCTTCGTCTGGAAGACATTGACTGGGCAAAAGGACAACTACTGATAAGGCCGGGTAAGACGCATCAGGAACGTGCTTTGCCACTGTCTCAGGAAGTTGGCAACGCAATCGCTGACTATATTCAGCATGCGCGTACTCGAAGTGCTAGCCCCATGGTGTTTCTCAGATCTTGTCCACCGTTCACTCCTTTCGCTTCGCCAGGAGCAATTGGCGGCATAGCCAAGAGAGCCATGCATAGAAGTGGTGTTGCGGTTCACGCTGGAATGGCCGCTCACACGTTCCGGCATACGGCTGCGTCTGAGATGGTCAACAAGGGAGCAACTTTTAAGGATGTCGCTGATGTACTCGGGCACCGCTCTCTGGAAACCACCGGCATCTATGCGAAACTTGATTTGAACAATCTTCTCCACGTAGCGATGCCCTGGACGGGAGAGGCATCATGAAGCCAGACGAGCTACAACGACATCTGGCCGCTTACACAGCGCTGCGTCAAGCGCTTGGTTTTGGCATGCAAGCAGAAAAACTGTTGCTGCCAGACTTTGTGCTGTTCGCCAGCAACCGAGATGCAGGCAGAGCGGTTCGTGCGAGTACAGCCGTTGACTGGGCAACCTCTGGTCACTCGACGACATGGAGTTCCGGCTCCGCAGCTGGTCGGCTTTGCATGGCACGCCGATTTCTGACTTATCTGAAGGCTCATTACCCTGAAACAGAGATCCCTGAGCACAGCTTGCTTCGCGGCCACCGGCGCGCTAAACCGTTTCTGTTCACACAAGAACAGCTCCAGAAGCTACGTGAGTCTGCACTGCAGGCGCGGCCACGCAATACGCTTCGCCCACAGACGCTGGCGGTGCTGCTGGGACTGCTTGCGAGTACAGGAATGCGAGTCGGCGAGGCACGTCGACTACGCATTACCGATGTGTACCTGGATCACCAACCTGCACACCTAAGGGTCTATCGATCTAAGTTCGACAAGTCCAGGCTGGTGCCCCTGCATCACACAACTGTGGCGGAGCTGCGAAATTATCTTGAACTGCGTGTGACTATGGGACACGACGGATGCTGTGACAACGTGTTCGTCTCAGAACAAGGCGGGCCGTTGAATCATCATGCGCTGTGCAAGTGGTTTGGGCGATTGTGTCGAAAGCATCAGATCTGGCCAACTGATGATCATCGGACACCGAGTCTTCATTCGCTTCGACATACCTTCGCCGTCGAACGCTTGCGGCGTTGGTACCGTGATGGAGAAGACGTTCACACCAAGCTGCCATCGCTATCGGTGTATCTCGGACACTTGAGTCCAAAGGAAACCTACTGGTACCTGACAGCAACGCCAGAGCTGCTCACGCAAGCGGCATCACGGTTCAGGATGCACTCTCAATGCGAGGAATCATCATGAGCCGGGATACCTCGCTAATAGCTCCGCATCTGGAAACCTTCTTTGCCGATCATCTGTGCAATCATAAGCGCGTCAGTCAGCAGACTATTGCTAGCTGTCGCGACACGTTCCGGCTATTGCTCACATATTTGCGGGATACTCAGAAAATACAGCCATCAAAGTTGACGCTGCCGGAGCTGGATGCCCCGGTCGTACTGTCATTCCTTGATCACCTGGAATCCGAACGCGGAAACTCTGTGCGCTCACGTAATCTGAGACTCTCTGCTATCCGCTCATTCTATCGTTGGGTAGCGCTGCGTGAGCCAGAATACATTGGTATCGTCACGCGCATCATGGCGATCCCCAGCAAACGTGAAGACAAAAAGCTGATCGGTTATCTGACTCGTCCGGAGATAGATGCGATTATCAATGCGCCTGAAAAAACCACTTGGGCAGGCCGACGGGATCGAGCAATGTTGTTGACGCTGTACAACAGCGGTGCACGTGTCTCCGAGATCGCAACACTCGAGAGATCACAGGTTCACTTTGGCCTTGAAACCTATTTGCAACTCAACGGCAAAGGACGCAAAGAACGAACAGTTCCATTGTGGCCAGAGACGGTGAATACCCTTAAATCTTGGTTCCAGGAGTTGGCCGATCTTGAATCGCCAGCGGCCTTCCCCAGTGCTCGGCTACGACAAATAAGTCGGCATGGGATCAATCATATTCTGCAAGGTGCCGTCGAGAAAGCGAGCGAGAGATGCCACGGATTGCGGGATAAGTCTATAACTCCGCACATCGTGAGACACACAACAGCCGTTCACCTTCTGCAGAGCGGAGTCGATGTCGCTGTGATCGCACTGTGGTTGGGTCACGAGAGCATTGAAACCACTCATGTGTATCTGGCAACCGATCTCGAAGCCAAGGAAAAGGCGCTTTCGAAGTTGAAACCAGGTGTAGGTCCGACAGCTCGATACAAAGCCGATGATGCATTGTTGACGTTCTTGAAAGCGCTCTGATCATGTTGAGTAAATCTAGCCAGAAGCAAGGTCCCAATTGCCGTTCACCGCCTAGCTCAACATGATCCTGAACTCAACATAATCGGAATCATGTAGTGCACTACATGATTCCGAATCCTCTATCGTCCCCATAGTGGCATGTCAGATAATATAAAGGCGACAGGAAGGAGCAATTGTAGTACCCCCCCAGGGGGATACAATGACGATATGGAAGAAATTCACACACACCAGTCACACCCTGCGATAGTCAAGCGGTTGAAACGCGCAGATGGTCACTTGCGGCACGTGATCGAGATGATCGAAGCAGGACGTCCGTGTACCGAAATTGCACAGCAACTTCAGGCGGTGGAGCGTGCGGTCATCAATGCAAAGCGAGTCCTGATTCATGACCATATCGATCATTGCCTGCGAACGGACAATGAC
>CALKXZ010000122.1 GCA_938003775.1 uncultured Granulosicoccus sp.
ATATTTTAATCCGTTGGGTGGAGATCGCGTTGAATTACTTCATATTTCTGAAAGATCTTTTTATTATACAGATTGTTTTATTTGTTCCATGAATTATATAGGGTTCAAATGGTTGTATGTTAATATACTGAAACTATCGACGCTGATTATCACTATTGCAGCACTGTTGCTCCTAGCCGTTACGCTGAGGCTACTCGTGCCGCAGCTTGGCACGGTAGCAGCGAGCGGCATACAGGACAAGAACGGACAATCATCATTGGCAGAGTGTCCGGCTCAAAGTCTCAATTGCGTCAGTTCCGAGAGCAGCGATAAGACCACACAGGTGGCCCGTTTCCAGATCAGCCAAGATCCGGCACGTGCTATGGATCAACTGATACTCATCATGAGCGACTTACCAGAGGCGCGCATCATTACTCAGAACGAGCGGTATCTGCATGTCACGTTTACCACCGCGCTAATGGGCTTTACTGATGATGTGGAATGGCTGATCGCTGATGATGAGCAGACCGTCCAGGTACGAAGCGCGTCACGTCTTGGCAAGAGCGACTTAGGTGCGAACCGCAAACGCATCGAATATTTACGCACCTTGACCGACGCGAGTATTCAGTCTACAAAAATACGCTGACAGGTTTCAGGGCACTTATTGGGTCACTGTGCGATGACGTTAGCAGCTTGACGGTCCGCGTGATATGAGGAGCGCACCATCGGGCCACTGGCCACATGTGAAAAGCCCATTTGTTCGCCCACGCGTGCCAGCTCATCGAATTCATCAGGGTGTACAAAACGTTCCACCGGGTGATGTGACGGGCTTGGTTGCAAATACTGCCCCAGCGTTAACATATCGACCTGATGATCACGAAGATCCTGCATGACCAGCTCAACTTCAGCGATAGTCTCTCCCAAACCGAGCATGAGTCCGGACTTGGTTGGTACGTGTGAGAAGCGCTTCTTATGATTCTCAAGTAGATCCAGCGACCATTCATAGTCTGAGCCGGGCCTGCATTGCTTATACAAACGCGGCACGGTTTCAAGGTTGTGATTGAACACATCCGGTGGGTTACTGGCCATACCGTCTAGGGCTTTTTCCATGCGACCCCGATAATCAGGCACCAGTACCTCTATTTGAATTCCCGGACATTTTTCCCGGACAGCCTGAATGCAGGCGTCAAAGTGACTGGCACCACCGTCGCGCAGATCATCACGATCTACCGACGTAATGACAATGTAGCTTAGGCCCAGCTTAGACACCGCAGTGGCCAGATTGACCGGCTCGTCAACATCCAGCGGGTTGGGTTTGCCATGGGCCACGTCGCAAAATGGACAACGGCGAGTGCAGATATCACCCATGATCATGAAGGTGGCTGTGCCGTGACTAAAACACTCACTCAGGTTGGGACAACTGGCTTCTTCGCACACCGAGCTGAGCTTTAGCTCACGCATCATCTGCTTGATTTCCTGCACACGCGGGTTGGTTGATACACGCGTGCGAATCCAAGCCGGTTTGGGTACCCTGACAGTTGTGGGCGTTACTTTTATTGGAATGCGAGCCAGTTTGTCGGCGCCGCGTTGATGCCCTTTTGGGTCAAAGCGTGAGGGTGCTGTGTAGTCCATAAGAGCAGTCTATCAGTTAAGTGGTCCGGGTTAACCGGATTCCAATTGTTGATGAATGGATTGCACAAATTGTCCCACTAATTGCTCGGTGGGTATTTCAATTCCTTGTTCAGTGGTCGAAGTTACACGCATACCTTGAAAACCGCAGGGATCTATGCCAGCGAATGGGGAGAGATCTGTGTCGATATTCATGGCCACGCCGTGGTAGGTGCAGCCCTTGCGAACGCGTAACCCCAATGCTGCAATCTTGGCCTCGTTGACATAGACACCCGGTGCATCGGGTCGACTGTTTGCCTGAATACCGTGCTGGTGCAGCAGATTGACCACGCTGTTTTCAAGTTTCGTGACCATGCTGCGTACACTGAAACCTGCGCGCCTGAGATTCACCAGTGCATAGGCTATTACCTGGCCAGGGCCGTGATACGTGACCTGCCCGCCGCGATCACTGTGCACCACCGGAATATTTGCAGCGTTGTGTATATGCTCAGAGCGCCCAGCCTGCCCTAGCGTATAGACCGGCTGGTGCTCGCACACCCACAGTTCATCTTCCTGGTCAGGTGTTCGCGCATCGGTAAAATCGCGCATGGCCTGCCATGTGTCCTCGTATCGAGTCAGCCCCAAATGCCGCGTGATCAAAGCGTATACAACACACGCGGCTCATTGCGTAATGCGCCATACACACTGTGCAGCTGTGCCAGGCTGTGGGCGGTGAAATGAACACTGACAGACAAATATTTGCCCTCCTTACTCAGCAAGGTTGTGAATTCGGGCACTGCCGGTTCTATCAGCGGTAGAACCAGTGCCGATATACAGGACTCAAAGTCATCAACATTCAACCCCATCGCCTTTACCGCAATGTGTGCGGGAAATTCGATGAGTGTGTCAGTGCTCATTGAAAATAGCGTTGAATAGAGTGTTTCATGCGCAAAAAGATGCTGCCTTCTTCCACTTTTTGCAAGGCCAATAACGGCACTTCATGAATGATCTGATCATCGGACATCAACACGCCTCGACCTATCTCCTGTCCGATACGCATGGGCGCACGGATGTAATCACCAACTTCAATACGTGTTTCAAGATTATCAATGACATCTCGCGGCAATGTCAGGTACAGATCTTCGGCCACACCCAGCGCAACACTTGACTGGTTACCCATCCAAATACGCGTTTCGCTGATCTGCTCTCCCGCTTCGTAGATGCGCCGGGTTTTAAAAAAACGATACCCGTAGTTCAGCAGCCGTTGACTCTCGGCAATACGCGCCTTGTCGCTGGCCGTGCCGAGCACGATACTCACTAGTCGCATGTCATCACGTACAGCCGACGCAACAAGACAATAACCCGCAGCCTCCGTATGGCCAGTTTTCATACCGTCCACAGACTCGTCACGCCACAGTAGTGTATTGCGATTTTTCTGCGTGATATCGTTGAACGTAAACTCGCGCTCGGAATACAACTTGTAGGTTTCAGGGTGTTCTCGAATAATGGCGCTGGCAATTCTGGCCAGATCGTTCGCGGTTGTGTAGTGATCTGCATCAGGTAAGCCGGATGAATTAGTAAAATTCGTGGCGTTCATACCCAAGTTGTCAGCCATGCGATTCATCATGTCGACAAACCCAGCTTCACTGGCAGCAATATGTTCCGCTAGCGCCACACTGGCATCGTTACCCGATTGAATAACCAGCCCGCGTAATAGATCAGCCAGCGGCACTACGGTGTCAGCCTCTATGAACATACGAGAACCGGGCATTGACTGTGCCTGAGCCGAAATAATGACCGGTTCATCTAGCGTGACACTGCCACGTTTAAGCTCTGATGCCACGATGTAGGCCGTCATCATCTTGGTCAGACTGGCAGGCTCAATGCGTTTATCAGGGTCTTTGGAGGCCAACACCTCACCACTGGTATGGTCAAACAGCAGGAAGCTGTCGGCCGAGAGTTGCGGTGGCGCAGGTAATGGTGCCGCCAGCGCTTGAGCACTGAGCAACCCCGCTGGCAGTACAAACAAACAGATAATAAAACAGCTGAACCACACCTTGACCTGCTCCGCTAACGGCAACCGATCAATACTGAAACGCTCGGGGTACTTCATAAACAAACCTGACTGGCAAATGACGACGGGGTTCCCTGCACACGAGTGTAAGGGATTTGACACTAAGGTGAAACAGACACCAATGTATAGCTCTCAATACCGGCCAACGCCAATGATTCTTTCGTTTGTTGAAACGCTGAGTCATCAGGTAGTGGGCCGATTTTTACGCGGTAAAGGTTACGCGCAGGGTCATGATTAATGCCCGCTGGTGCAGACAGAAATGGGGTAACACTGTCTAGCATGCGTTGGGCGTTGGATATCTGGGCATACGCCCCTACTTGCAAGTAACGCCCAGGATTAACCGGTTCAACGGCCAATCCGGTTGCACCCGCTGGCTCAGTTGACGTGGTGCTGCGTGTGACGCCGGTAGACGTGTCTGGCAGCGTTTCAGCGCTATCATCCATGGCCACTGCACCCTCATGATGACTCAGCGCCTGGATGAAAACATCGCTCTTGCCACCCTCGAGCATATTCAGATGTGAGGCAGCCGCGTAAGACAGATCAATAACCCTATCATCAACAAATGGCCCTCGATCATTGACCTTCACGATAACCGACTGACCATTGTCAATACGAGTCACACGTACAAAGGTTGGCAATGGCAAATGCTTGTGC
The DNA here is from genome assembly GCA_938003775.1 of uncultured Granulosicoccus sp. Classification (GTDB taxonomy): domain Bacteria; phylum Pseudomonadota; class Gammaproteobacteria; order Granulosicoccales; family Granulosicoccaceae; genus Granulosicoccus. Next base: position 4,316 of record CALKXZ010000122.1, read on the forward strand.
GCGGCGGTAAGCTCGTGCATGTCATAGACCTCGCCACTGGCGGTTTCACGGCCATGGAATTTTTTGCCGTACCACGACGCCTCACCCCGCTCTTCAAAGTCTTTAGCAGAGTCCAAAACACGATAAGCCTGGCCGAAAACAGTGTACGAGGCAGCATTACCACGAGGTGATTTGGGTAAATTTTTAACCATAACCGCAGCACTACTGACACGCTGCGGGTCGCCCGGCCCATCACCTGCAACGGCAGCCTTCCAAGCAGGCTCTGGTGTTAGCAATGCACAGCTTGATAACAGGCACACGGGTAACAATGCCCCCAGTCGACGCACAGGCGTAAATGTTACCAATGAGGTCATGGCACTATCTCCAAAAAACACGGGTTTTACAGCGATTGCTTGAACGACTCAGCCAATTGCATAACGGCCATGGCGTACAGCCGACTGTGGTTGTAGCGAGTGATGACATAGAAGTTGCGATAGCCCACCCACAGCTCATCACCTTGTTCGCCCGCTAAGCTCATGACACTGAGTAAGCGAGCATCGTCGGTACCTGTTGCAAGCTGCTCGGAACTAAAACCCAGCGCCTTGATTGTGTCACCGGACACGCTGGGCTTAAGCGAATCACGCACCAGCGCTTTTACCGATGCAGGTATTTGCCCTGCATGCTCCCAACGCTCTGCGATGGGTGCATCAGCAACCCAGCCATGCACAGACAAATAATGAGCAACCGAGCCGATCGCATCAGCAATGGAACCTGACAAATCACGTTTACCATCGCCATCAAAATCAACAGCATACTGACGATAACTGGACGATATAAATTGTGGAATGCCCATCGCACCGGCATAGCTACCGGTCACCGCACTAGCAGGCCACCCCTCAGCTTCACTCAGGCGCAAAAATTCGGTGAGTTCTTGGGTAAAAAATGTTGATCTAGGGGGATAATCGAAAGCCAACGTAGCCAGCGATTCCAATACGCCGAAAGAACCGGTGATACGTCCATAGAACGTTTCCACACCAATAATCGCCGTGATAATGGAAGCTGGTACACCATAGCGTTGTTCGGCCCGGTCCAGCAGAGGTTGATATTGGTCTAAAAATTCACGTCCCTGATCGATCCGTGCCTGCTTGAGAAAAATAGGCCGGTATTCACGCCAGGTCAGTGTGCGCTCGGCAGGTTTCGCAATGGCATCTAAGATCTTTTGTTGTGGATACAACCGGGAGAACTGACCTGCCAGTGTGTTGCGATCCAGATCATAGGTGCGGCTGATTTCATCCAGATAGGCGCGCACCTGCGGGCGCGTCAAATAGCTGTCCGAAGCTGATGCAGGGCTCTCGACAAGAGACTGCATATGTAGTGCGAGGTAGACTGCGTGACGACAAGAGAAGGTGTGGGAGAGGGATCTGTAGGGTGGAAGAAAGAAGAACGTAGAAAAACGAATGGGAT
>CALKXZ010000123.1 GCA_938003775.1 uncultured Granulosicoccus sp.
GTAGAGCAAATGACTGTTAATCATTGGGTCGGCGGTTCGAGCCCGTCCCAGGGAGCCACTGATTATCAAAAAAGCCCTCGTATAAGAGGGCTTTTTTTATGAAACGCAGCACAACGCTGCAACTGGGAAATACCAACCGGGTCAGGAACTGCGCGATTGTCCCAGGGATTTCAATAGTTCATCAACAGCATCACGGCGAGTCTGATCATCAGTGGCCGGTGCTGAACCATTCAGTGCGCCGCTGTGACCAGTCACATGGGTCCCTGAGTGTCCGTTGATAGACGAAGTGCCTGCTGTGGATTGTGGTCTCAGCATGGCTTCACGCTCGCGTAGATAGCGATTGTAGTGTTCGTCACTCTCCGCAGCGGACGTGGATTCGGTACCCGTGCTCTGCTGCACCGCAGTCAACGGTGCAGCGGCAGTAGGACTATCAATATCGTTGGTGATATCACTAGTTACATTACCAGTAACATTACTGGAGACCGCTGTACGTTGCTGCACATTAGGATCATTGGCAGATGCAGTCTGGTTCTGACCCGTCGCAGACAAGTCAATCAGAATCACGCCGCTTTCCAGCGTTAACAGCGCGCCTTGATGCATGGTGTCGCTGATGTCTTTGAGATCTTTTTTCGAAAAGGTACCCAGCGATGCAAGTGTGTTCAGGTCGTCAAAGATCGGCAATGACTGCACCACTGCATCTAAATCGATATCCTGCTCCGGATCGATGTCGGCCAACGCTGCCGGGATGGAATCTACCACCGCATACACAGCCGCCACACTGTCCCGCTCACCGGTGAACTGCAAGTCCCGGTCACGATTTTTACGTGCAGACACGCGATCAAGGCGTAGGTCGATTGCGGGTTTACGCGCAATACTGGCACAGGCCGAATACAACATATCCACGCCATCAATAGACCTGGCTACGCGATCTGGATCAGAGGCGCGTTCACCGGCATCAGTCAAACGGATACATAGCCTGCCCTCGCCGTTTTCCAGTTCAGGAAGGTCGTTTATGTCATTGTTAGCCTGTTGCGCCGCAACAGGTGCTTCGACACCCGTCATTAAGCTGATCATGCCAGGCAGATGACTATTGGCAAACATAACCCGACTGGCCAGCCTGACCATCTTGGCTTGATGCTGCTTTGGTTCCGATACGTTACTCAGCAAATCCTGCCAATAATCAGCAGCGCCGAGTGTTTCAAGATGAAGGCATTTGACCACCTGCTTCTCAGCAGGCGACATTGCCTCGATTCGTTCCATAATGACAGCACCGGCATGGCCTAACCGTGCTGCTGCTGCTGTGCGCTGGTCACCTGATGACGAACGATACTGGTCTACGACAGCCCGAATATCGGACTTGTCCAGTACTTCGACGATTTTAGTGACGGCCATGCGCAGCTCGTCTGCGTGCATGTTGAACTCCATTGACACCTGACTACTGCAAGTAATCGGCTGACTTTAAAACTCCTGAAGACTGGTCGGGGCGAGAGGATTCGAACCTCCGACCCCCACAACCCCATTGTGGTGCGCTACCAGGCTGCGCCACGCCCCGCCAGAGTCGTTGAGCTTAACGTAAGCGCCGTGCCAATTGTAGTTCTGGTGGGAAAAAACAAAGGAATTTGACAAAAATCGTGCCTAAACCAGCTTACTCAGCACACTGCCGTGATGGCTAGCCGGTGCGCAGGATACGCAATACATCCTCTAACTCAGAGCGCAGTTGCCGGATCATTTGTTGAGATTGTGCATTGTCGTCTTTCACGGTATCGCCCTCCAGGTGTTGCCTGGCGCCGCCGATCGTATAGCCTTCCTGGTACAGCAGGCTTCGTATCTGACGGATCAGCATGACATCATGACGCTGGTAGTAACGTCGATTGCCACGTCGTTTTACCGGTTCGAGTCCGGGGAATTCCTGTTCCCAGTAGCGCAGCACATGCGGTTTGACCAGACACAAATCGCTGACTTCACCAATGGTGAAATACCGCTTATTCGGAATGGTGGGCAGTTCGTTATTGTTGCTGACTTCCAGCATATGCTTCCACGCGTGCCTTTAATTTTTGACCGGGCCGAAACGTCACCACCCGACGGGCCGAGATTGGAATCTCTTCGCCTGTCTTAGGGTTTCGGCCTGGGCGCTGGTTTTTGTTACGAAGCACAAAATTGCCGAATCCGGACAATTTCACATCGTACCCACTTTCCAACGCGACCCTGATCTCTTCAAAAAAATGCTCGACAAACTCTTTGGCCTCACGTTTGTTGAGCCCCAGTTCGTCGAACAACATTTCCGCCATCGCTGCTTTCGTTAGCGCCATCTCATACCCTTAATACCGCACCGCAAGCTTTATCCAGTGCAGTGACTATCCCTGAGACGACTTGCTCCACGTCCCTATCTTCTAGGGTGCGTGAAAAGTCTTGCAGAATCAAGCCTATGGCCAGGCTTTTCTTGCCAACAGGGAGCTTATCTCCCTGATAGACATCAAAAACTCTGACCTCTCTCAGTATCTCGGACGACGCCTGTTGCACGACATCGAGAATCGACTGATAACTCACCGCCTCATCCACCAACAATGCAATGTCTCGTCGCACCTGCGGGTAGCGTGACAGGAGATTCGCTTTCGGTATTTGCGCTTTATGAAACGCATGCAGAGACACTTCAAACACGAGCGGTACAACGCTCAAATCCAGCGCTGATTGCAACACTGGGTTCAACGCACCGACATAACCCACCAGCGCACCGTCTACCTCAATGGCTGCTCTCTGCCCCGGGTGCAACATAGCAAGATCGGTGGCAATAAATTTGACCGCTACGCCGTTGGACTGTTGGAACAGCGCTTCAAGGTCAGCTTTGACCGCAAAAAAATCCGCCTGGTCGGTATCAGCATTCCAATTTTCCAGCTGGCGGCGTCCAACAACTAAGCCTGCTAGCATCGTTTGTTGCTGCACACTGACGTCACTTTGCTGATCCATACCATGATCGACAGCAATGTAGCGATCCAGGCCAGACGCTGCGTCAGCCTGAGAGTTGGCAACGAATCGTAAGCCGGTCTCAAACAGTGACATCGAGCCAGCCTGACGGGCACGGTTGTACTGCAGCGTGTTAATTAAACCGCCAATCAACGTGGTACGCATAACACCAAGTTCGGATGATAGGGGATTGGCTAGCGGCAATGCCTGCAGATCCGGGCGCAACAGCTGTTGTTCGTTGGCCTCGACAAAACTGTAGGTCACCACTTCCTGATAATTGCGAGCCACCAGTAAACGCTTAACGTCAATCGGTGCAACACGATTCTCGGGCACTGCACGGAACGCCAGTTTGTGACTTGGGTAGGTACGTGGTAACGATTCGTAGCCAAGCACCCTGGCCACCTCTTCCACATAGTCCTCCTCGATGGCCAGATCATAACGATAACTGGGGGCTGTCACTAGCCAGCCTTCATCCGCCGGTTTATGGCAAATACCCAGGCGTGTGAAGATCGTATCCACGCTACTTCGCGGTACGCTTATGCCCAGCACACGCGCGAGTCGAGATTGCCGCAGCTCTGTGCTAGATCGAATCGGTAAGCGCTCGGGCGCTTGCCAATCACTCACAGGGCCAGCTTGGCCACCACTGATGGTTCTGAGTAACCCGGTTGCGTACTCCAGTGCTTCAACCTGCCCTGCTGGGTCTACACCACGCTCGAAGCGATGTGCCGATTCCGTGTGGCTGGAGTAGCGTCTTGGCTTTCCGGCGATCAGTTCTGGCAGGAACAAAGCACTCTCAAGGAAGACGTTAGTGGTGGTCTCGTCGACCCCGGTTGAATTGCCGCCCATGATGCCCGCGATACCGATCGGCCCCCGATCATCAGCAATGATAGTGGTGTCCGCCTCAAGAGCCACATCACGACCATCAAGCAGCGTCAGTCGCTCGCCATCGCGCGCCAGGCGTACTTGGATATCACCCTGCAACTTGTCTGCATCAAACGCATGCATAGGCTGGCCCAACTCCAGCATGACATAGTTAGTGACATCAACCGCAGGGTTAATGGATCGAATTCCTGAGCGGCGCAGCCGTTCTATCATCCAGCTCGGAGAGCGACCACTGAGCGATACACGGCTGAGCATACGACCGGAATAGCGCACACAGGCGCACCCCTCATGTACCTGAACTGACCAGCTTGCGGTGCCTTGCACAGGCGCATCGTTTATCTCGCGCAGTTGCAGCGGCAAATCGTTTTTCGCACACAGATCTCGAGCCAGACCCCGAATGCTCAGACAATCACCGCGATCGGGGGTCAGGTCGATATCAATGATCGTGTCGTCCAGCTCCAGGTAGTCAAGAAGGTCGGTGCCAACTGGAGCCTGTTCAGGCAATTCTAGAATGCCACTGGCCTCGTCTGACAGATTCAGCTCGGCGGCTGAACACAGCATGCCCATGGACACGACACCCCGTAATTTCGCTTTTTTTAATGCCGTGCCGTCAGGCAGCTTGCCACCCACTTGCGCCAGTGCTGTCACCAGACCAGCACGGGCATTGGCTGCGCCGCAAACCACCTGCAACAAGTCACTGTTGCCACAATCGATAGTGCACACACGCAATCTGTCTGCATCAGGGTGCTGATGAATATCTACAATTCGGGCAACAACCACGCCTTCAAAACCAGGCGCAGCAGACTCGATGCCGTCCACCTCTAACCCCATGAACGTTAGTTGATCGGCTAGAGCATCGGTATTAACCGGTGGATTGACCCACTCACGCAACCATTTTTCGCTGAATTTCATCGTGTGTTCCGCATTAGTGAAATTGCGACAGAAAGCGAAGATCGTTCTCAAAGAACAACCGCAAATCGTTGACGCCGTAGCGCAGCATGGCTAATCGTTCGACACCCATACCGAAGGCATAGCCAGTGAACTGTTCTGTGTCGATGCCAACCGAGCGAAAAACCGACGGATGCACAATGCCAGAACCCAGTACTTCCAGCCAAGGTCCCTTGTTTATGCGGATATCGACCTCGGCTGAGGGCTCCGTAAACGGGAAGTAAGAAGGCCGAAAACGGATTTCACAATCATCTTGATCAAAAAACATCTTGAGAAAGGCTTCCAGATGTCCCATCAGATCGGTTAACGCGATATTCCGGTCCACCAATAACCCTTCAACTTGATGAAACATGGGTGAGTGAGTCATGTCAGAGTCGCACCGGTACACTCGTCCGGGGGCAATGACGCGCAGCGGTGGCTGCACATTTTCCATATAACGAATTTGCACGGATGAGGTATGCGTACGCAATAGCCGGTTGACATCGAAGTAGAAGGTATCGTGCATGGCCCGGGCTGGATGATGTGCCGGAATATTCAACGCTTCGAAGTTGTGGTAATCGTCCTCGATCTCGGGACCAATGGACGATTCAAAACCAAGCTGCGCGAACAGTGCGGAAATGCGCTCAATCGTCATGGTAATTGGATGTAACCCACCTGCAGGGCTAGCACCACCAGGTAAGCTGATGTCAAGCGCATCGGCAGCGAGCTTCTCGGCCAGCGCGGCATTGTCCAAAAGCTGACGACGCTCATCAATCAGTGCCTGCACAGCCTGTTTCGCCTTATTCACCAGCTGGCCTGCAGCGGGTTTTTCCTCGGGTGGCAAACTGCCAATAGACTTGAGCGCACCGGTCAGCCGGCCTTGCTTGCCAAGCAGTTCAACACGAACCGCTTCCAGGGCATCGATTGAGCTCGCTTCCTCGACCAGCGAAGCTGCTTCTGAAATCAAACTCTCTAGGTCCAGTGACATCAGTTCAGGTTATCTCGTGGGCATTGTTTAATCATGAAGAAAAGCTCGACATAAAAAAGGGGAATACCGAGCTGAGTCGGCATTCCCCTGGTCGATAAAGCACTGTAGCTGCTACCGCATACTGGGCCGGTAACCCGTAAAATTACACGGCTGTGGCTGGCAAGCTGGCTTTTGCTTTATCGACGATAGCGACAAATGCCGCCTCATCTGCGATGGCTAGATCAGCCAGCATTTTTCGGTCGACATCGATACCAGCAACCTTCAAACCTTGCATCAGGCGGCTGTAGGTGATGTCGTTGGCGCGCGCTGCTGCGTTAATTCTGGCAATCCAGAGTCGGCGGAAAACCCGCTTCTTGGCTTTACGGTCACGATAGGCGTATTGGCCAGCTTTGGTAACCGCTTGCTTGGCAACTCGAAAGACGCGACTGCGGGCACCGCGATAACCTTTCGCCTGCTTAAGGACTTTCTTATGACTGGCGCGCGCTGTGACACCACGTTTTACTCTTGGCATAACAGACTCCTAGCGAAGATTGGGAAGCATTCGTTTGATAAGAACCACATCATTTTCGTGGACCATATCGCCGCCACGCAGATGCCGCTTTCGCTTGGTGCTTTTCTTGGTCAGGATGTGCCGCATATGTGAGCTCTTGCGCTTATAGCCACCAGAACCCGTACGCTTGAACCGCTTGGCGGCCCCAGACACAGATTTTTGCTTGTTGGACACTGTTTGACTCCTGCTGTAGAGGGCGAACGCCCTGAGTGATAATCACCGGTGACGTCGTAGTGTCGGTACGTCAACGCGGTGGCAAACTAAGCTGGGGCAGCTACACGCTGCACCCAGCCGCACATATTAACGCTTTTTGGGCGCCATGACCATAACCATCTGCCTGCCCTCGAGCTTCGGGTACTGTTCAACAGTACCCAATTCGGACAAATCCTCTTCTACTCGCTTGAGTAGTTTTGCACCCAATTCTCGATGCGCCATTTCCCGGCCTCTGAATCGCAGAGTAATTTTGGTTTTATCACCCTGCTCTAGAAATCTGACCAGATTGCGCAATTTCACCTGGTAATCACCATCCTCAGTGCCAGGACGAAATTTGATTTCCTTGAGCTGTGCCGTTTTTTGTTTCTTTCGACCGGCATTCTGCTTCTTGTTGGCCTCGAATTTGAACCGCCCGTGATCCATAATTTTACATACGGGTGGCGAGACATTCGGTGAAATTTCGACTAGATCGAGGCTAGCCTCTCGCGCTGTCTCCAGCGCTTTTTCTAACGGTACCACGCCGATCTGTTCCCCATCGGCTCCAATCAGCCGTACGTCCGGGACATCGATCTCGTCGTTTTTCCGATTTACCTTTTTAGCAGAAATTATTCAGCCCTCCTGCACGGCTGTATTCACAGCTCGGCCACGGTTAGTGACCTCTTGTTTAAGCATCAAATTCAGTTCTTCCAATGTCATTACACCAAGGTCCTCGCCGTTGCGTGTTCGCACCGCCACAGAACCACTCTCTACTTCACGGTCTCCAGCGACTAGCAAATAAGGCACGCGTTGCAGTGTCCACTCGCGAATCTTGAAACCGATCTTTTCGTTGCGCACGTCAATCTGGGTACGTAACCCACTATTTTGCAACACTTCTGCCACTTCTTCAACGAAGGTTGCCTGCTTGTCAGTGATATTCATGACGACTGCCTGCACGGGCGACAACCAAAGTGGCAGTTTTCCCTCAAAATTTTCGATAAGAATGCCAATAAATCGCTCAAAGGAGCCCAGAATGGCGCGATGCAGCATAACCGGAACTTGGCGCTGTCCGTGTTCATCAATATAGCTGGCATCAAGCCTACCCGGCATAGAAAAATCCACCTGCATGGTGCCGCACTGCCAGACTCGGCCAATGCAGTCTTTCAATGAAAATTCTATTTTGGGGCCATAGAACGCGCCCTCACCCGGCAATTCTTCCCACGGAAGTTGCTTTGCGTCCAACGCATCGGCCAGTGCTTTTTCTGATTTATCCCAAGCCTCATCACTGCCCACTCGATTTGGTGGGCGGGTTGAGAGCCGATAGATAACCTCTGTAAACCCAAAATCCTCATAAATTGTGTGCAGGAAATCGATGAAGTCGCCAACTTCTTGCTGGATCTGAGCCTCGGTGCAGAACACGTGTCCATCGTCTTGCGTAAACCCACGAACCCGCATGATGCCGTGCAGTGCGCCGGACATCTCGTTACGGTGACATGAGCCAAATTCGGCCAGTCGCAGCGGTAAATCTCGGTAACTTTTCAGCCCCTGATTAAACACCTGCACATGGCATGGGCAGTTCATGGGCTTGATTGCGTAGTTTTTATCGTCTGTTTGCACCGTAAACATGTCATCGCCGAATTTGTCAGCATGACCACTGCGTTCCCACAAGGAAAAATCCACCACCTGCGGTGTTCGGATTTCTTCATAGCCATGCGCTACTTGCTGCCAACGCATGTAGTCTTCTACCGCTCTATAAATGGCCCAGCCTTTGGGATGCCAAAACACCATGCCAGGTGCTTCATCTTGCAGATGAAATAGATCCTGCTGCTTACCGATACGCCGATGATCGCGTTTCTCAGCCTCCGCCAAATTGTGCAGATGCGTTTTAAGCTCCTTCGGATGTGTAAAGGCTGTGCCATAGATTCGCTGCAGCATGGCATTGTTGGAGTCTCCACGCCAATAAGCGCCAGCGAGCTTGGTTAGCTTGAACGTTTTCAAATAACCGGTGTTCGGCACATGCGGGCCGCGGCAAAGATCAGTGAAATCACCCTGCGCGTACAAAGACAGTGTTTCACCGGCTGGAATGCTCTCGATAATCTCTGCCTTGTAATGCTCGCCCATACTTTTGAACAGATCAATGGCGGCATCGCGCTCGATGGTGGATCGGTGTAACGGGATGGACTGATCCGCCAATTCTTTCATGCGCGCTTCAATGCTGATTAAGTCGTCCGGTGTAAACGAGCGTTCGTAGTCAAAGTCATAGTAGAAACCATCTTCTATGACTGGGCCTATCGACACTTGTGCCGACGGGAACAGTTGCTTCACGGCTTGCGCCAGCAGATGCGCTGTACTGTGGCGAATCAGTGGTAGTGCCTCGTCACTCTTGTTAGTGACTACCGCTAGGGTTGCGTCCGTATCTATTGAGTGACTGGCATCGACCAACTGACCATCCACAACACCTGCCAGCGTTGCTTTGGCGAGTCCAGGGCCGATATCGGCGGCAACGTCCATGACGGATACCGCATTGGGGTATTGACGTGTACTGCCATCGGGCAGAGTAATAGTGGGCATGTTGATCTCTTTAGTGGTGACCCATACGCAAGGCCACATAGTGTTGTGTCAGTGGTGACCCCTACGCAAGGCCACATGGATCAGGAACCGGAGTTAATGCAGTAACTCACTTGAGCGGCTAGTGTAGAACATTGTTGACCTCCTGCGGCCACTTCCCTACAATCTGCGCCAACGGCAGGCGCGTAGCTCAGTTGGTTAGAGCACCACCTTGACATGGTGGGGGTCGTTGGTTCGAATCCAATCGCGCCTACCAACATTCCCTTTGTACTCAAGGTAACACTCTGTGAAGAAAGCAAAACTTGATCGTCAATGTGGCCAAGCAGATCGGCCAGCCCATCGAAAATCTAGGCCATTCTCCTCGTGAAAGAGGGAAAATTTCTT
>CALKXZ010000124.1 GCA_938003775.1 uncultured Granulosicoccus sp.
ATCGTGTTGAAACTTTGATCTCTCTTTAAGCTGGGCGAAGACGTTCCCGATAACGGGACCGAATCTTTGAACTGGCTGTGTAAGCTGGTCTGCGCCGTGATTGCAGCAGATTATCTTGACCACCACACAACGATTAGATCCAGATCAGGCACCGGCGGGCACTTGATCATACTAAATCGTTCCGGCAAATAAGCTCGGTTTTAGGCCAGCAATAACAAGGGGGCATCAATGGTCTATCGATCTAAGATCGACAAATCTGAACAAAGCGTACCGCTACACCCTTATACGCTATGCAAGTGGGTTGGTCGATTGTGTCGAAAGTGATAGATCTGGCCAACTGACAATCATCGGCTACCCAGCTTACATTTTCTTCGACATTACGTATTTGATTGGAGAGAACAACATCCTCAAATAGCAACACCTTACCCATTCTGTGGCATGCAGTTTGTTTTCTCTCGCTATCTATCGGTCGAGGTCAGCTTTCTGCTCACTGGGGCTCACCGATTTCAACCGCATGACCGTCCGGATCATAAAAACGGAACACCCTTTGCCCCCAGTCTTGGGTTGAGATTGGATGTATCAAAACAATCTCTTTGGCAATTTCTTCAAAAAGCGAATCGATATCGTCGTGTTCGAAATAAAGGAGCAGATTTCTCTGACCCAAATACGAATCGTTGTGGGAGTTGTCGCCCCAGATTGTTTTTGTTAGCGACGAAGTTTCGTGGATCGCAAAACCGGTTTCGAATCGAACGAAGTTATCATGTTCTTCAACGACAGATAACCCTATGATGCGCTGGTAAAAATTCTTTGAGACATTGATATTACGAACAAAAATTATCGGATTAACGAATCGGCTCATGCTCTAAATATTACTCTTTCTATAATCCACTGATGTTGATCAGTTTGATTAGCCTGTCTATCAATGATTGTGAACCCCGTGAGCCTATTAATTGGAAACCGCAATGCAACTCAACACAACCGAATAGTCCATAGTTTCCCCACTGGCAGACCACAGGTGCTGAGTCAGAGAGTGCTGAATTGGCAAATCAGTATCCACTGGCACATCTATCATCGGCAGATGAAATACTCACAATTACAACGCCAAACGGAACTTGGCCTGAAATAACACCAACATCGTCCAACGACTTATTTCAAGGGACATACATTTCAGATGTTACAGATACTAACGTTGGGGTGCTTCCGGTAAGATCAACAATGCCTGTGCCTGGCGATGCTTTCCCATCACTAAATAATATATCACTGATAACTCCAATGCCATTAACTGGCGTCGAGTTCAGACTAGACGATAGGCTACTAACACCACAAGAGGATCAAGTATCCCCAGAAACAACAGTTCATTGGGATTCTCCCGCATCGCCGATGGCATCACGAATACTGTTGCAATTTACAAACTCAGAGCGAAATGAAAGTGGCTCGGCGATTGGTATCAATTATGTCCGGTGCAACATTGAACACAATGGTAAGTTCCAGCTACCAGTAACTACCCATGATGATAGGGATGATTCATACTTGATGTACTCACTAACTCGACCTCAAGAACGCACTGAACAACGTGGCGATATTCTAATATTTTTACAATCCGAGAGTCAGAGGGTATATTTTTCAAATAACTGAAGGAGCGTAAGTCCTTATTCTCGTCAGGCTTAAAAGTGATGATCGTTTGTAAAAAAACGCATGGGTGTTTCTTGATAGGGTCGCGGTTGGGCAAAGCCGTTGCTTATTCGGTCCAATTTCTGTTTCGCACTCTACATACAGCTCACGTTGTCCAATATTTTAGCTGATCATCTGGAGAGCCGATTGCGGGCATGGGAAAGAATGCTGTTGAACTTCCGATCACTCAGAGTATTTCCTTTTTTGTTGCTCATAGCGTGGCCAGATACAAGGTGCTGTCTGCTTGTACCAGCCAAGATTCTTATAGAATCCGCGTTTCCCTCTAGCCGCAGTTAGCATGATTGTCACAACTTGTCGACGCACAGCTCAACCCCAGTACCACCTCATGGACTGACGTCACCTGCTACGGTAAAAATCACTTACAGTCAGCTGTATCAAGGTGTATCTTTGAGCACTTCCTCCAGGCGAGTTTTAAGCTGCTCAACAACATCTCTTGCAGCGTTGACGTCTTTTACCGCGAGACCCTTGGAAAGCGAGTTTACCCAAGGGTTTTGCAGGGCCATGGCGGCTTCATATAACGTTTGACCTTTTGAGGTCAAGAGAACTAGATGCGCTCGTTTATGGTGTGGGTTAGGTTGAAACTCGACAATATCCTGCTTTTCTAACTCGTTAACAATCCGTTGAATACCTTGCCGATGTAGTCCCATCGTTCGAGCATGCCATGCAACCGACTCAGCTCGTTCGGCGTAGGCGATGGCACCAAGAACCTGCCAGCGCGCACTGGTCAATCCTAGATCATCGACGAGTCGATCACCAGCCAGCAGTAAAAGACCATTAAGTCTGAACACGTCCAGTATGAGCGCTGTTACTGCCTCTCCGGCCTTTGTTCTTTTAATTTTTGACATATTGCTTCTTCTATGTTGACAACATGATGTCGTAATGACAATATTACACCGCATTCAGTCAACTTTCAATGAGCAATCAAGATGGTCAACTTCAAGCCCCTCGATCCTATCTTTCCGATTGAGCAGCAACTGAGCATAGACACTGGACCAGTTGTTTTAGTTAATTTATTCACGGTTGATCCCGATGATCAGGACGCCCTGGTGAACGCCTGGAGAGACGATGCTCTCTATATGAAGGGGCAACCTGGATACATCAGCACTCAATTGCATAAGGCTATCGGTGATAGTTGCATGTACCTCAATTATGCAGTCTGGGATTCCGTATCTGATTTCCGCACAGCGTTCGCAAATCCAGAGTTTCAAAACGCACTCAGTCACTATCCGTCGAGCGCAGTCACAGCACCACATCTTTTCGAAAAAATCGCAGTGACAAATTGCTGCACTGCATGATGTAGATCGTTCAGAAAATTGAACTAGGAATAATCACCAATGAAAACACGTATTCATGCAATTGCAGGCGGTATCGGTTTTTTGATGATCCTTCTATTCTGGACCTCCACAGCGATTACCGAACTGTTTGCAAGTCAAGAGACGGTCGCAACGGTCAAGGGATTAATCTTAAAGGGCATGTTCATCCTTATCCCGGCGATGGCTATTGCTGGCGGATCAGGTATGGCGATGGGGAAAAACCGCACCGATACGCCGGCGGTTGCAAAGAAAAAACGCATGCCAATTATCGCCTTGAACGGCTTGCTGATTCTGCTTCCTTGCGCCTGGTTTCTGGCTGGCAAGGCTGCTGCGGGGGTATTCGATACCCTGTTCTACGTTATTCAGACGGTAGAGCTAATTGCAGGTGCTACAAACCTTACGATGATGGGTCTGAATATTCGCGATGGGTTGAAGATGACCGGTAGAATCGGTGGTGCTTGCGCGCCATCGCAGTAGCGATAGCAACCCGTGATAGAAGAACGCACTGCTGGTCTATTGGTTGCTAAATTTGTTCCCTGACTCTAGTAGCTCCTCTTAGCCCATAGCTTTTCAAACGTATAACTGGCAATCACTAGAATATTTCCTACCAATAGAAAAAACACTTCAATGTTGCTTCTAAAATAAGAACAGTGCGAAAAACCAACACCAGATGGATCCAACGTGTCGGGGGCTGCTTGACAGGAAAGCCACTGGGTATGCGAGACAACTATCACAGCGCTACTCAGAAATATTGTCAGCATTCCAAATCTCAAAATCCATTTTGACATATATATTCTCTGAGCGTTAATTTTGAATATTGCGGCCAAACTTCAGTTACTCCCAAGCGGCAGTGTCAATTGTAAACCATGGGAACTAAGCGTATTAGCAGGCGGTTCAATTTCTGGTGCTGGCGTTGCCCACAATGCATGACAATCGCATTCTGACGTGTCCAAAGCCACCGTTCTTAACGCAGTTATACAGGCTTGTTAGCTCGTATTAACATTATCTGCAAGACTATAAAAACAGCCGACATAACAACGAGTAGAAAACCACTAGCACCAATATTGATATCACCCTCGGCAATTGTTAGTTGTCTAGCAGCGGACCAGAGAATGCTTAGTTGGTTTTCGATAAAACCACCCGCAAAACTGTCGAGCAGTATAATGATCATTGGAAAAGTTAATCCCATAACAATCATCCCTAGCAAGACGATCAGGCATAGCCTCAGTTTGTACCTCACATTAAATATCCCCTGGATGGTGTATGCCAGCGACAGTATGAAAATTGGGATAAGAAGCAATGCCATACGTTGTTGTATGCCTATAATTGGCTGGGTGGTGACGATTCTGGGCGACACCGCCTATTTTAATTTAACAAACGGTTTGAAATCTTGAGTTGTGGTTGTACACAATGCTTGCTAATTGTCTCTGAAAGACCCAATCCTGTCGTTTGAAAGACCGTAGCACAGAGCACAAATTCATCTCATGTTGGGTTATGCTTACGGTGTGGCAGAGCCCTGTCACCCATACTCGGAGTTTTCATGTTGAGGATTTCTACCACCTGCTGACGGGTTCCCGAGAGGGGACAAACCGAACAGCGGTTGAGCCTGATTTTTCAAAGTCAGGTCGACGGCACTGCATTGTCATAAATTCGAGTAATTCACATTGAATAATCCAAATATCAGACCATCAGTAAGCAGCGACTTGCCCGCTATAAAGGCAATAATTGATGCGGTTGAGTTGTTTCCCTCGGTGTTGCTAGATGACATGTTCCTAGCGGACGATGAAGATCCAGGTCAACCTGACTTTTGGCTGTCATATGAAAACGGTTCGCCAATAGCAGTAGTCTACTGTGCTCCGGAGGTCATGACTGTTGGCACGTGGAATATACAGCTAATAGCAGTACATCCGGATCACCAGGGGATAGGCATCGGTGCTCAGCTAATGTCGTTTGTTGAAGCAAAACTTGCTTCAGAGGGTGCGCGAGTCTTGTTGGTTGAGACTTCGGGTACCGACGACTTCGACAGAACCAGAGCATTTTATGCGCAACTTGGATATAACGAAGAGGCACGGATACGTGAGTTTTACGATGCCGGTGACGACAAAATAGTTTTCCGTAAAGCACTGTAGTAGACGCGGAGGTAGCTCACCGAAAAGAGGGCTACCTCCATTTGATTGCAAACATTTTGAACGGCCAGCTATTGACAGACAGAAGACTATAACGGCCGCTGACAATCGCAGTCTGAACGATATAGCAACCGTTAGCGTGCGATATTATCCGATTATGTTGAGTTCCGGATCATGTTGAGCTAGGCGGTGAGCGGCAGTTCTGGTCAGGCTCTCAGCCAGATTTAATCAACATGATACTGACAAGAAAAAACCACTAATCTGCAGAATCGGGTTGGTGTCGCGACCGGCGGCAAAGTGCCGAGACTGTGCAAAAACTCAACTCAATTTTGAAATCAAAAAATTCGAGCGCGTCAGTTCTCGTCTAAGCCACGATCTCCTTTTAAGCAAGGGCAAAGGTATCCCATAAAAACAGCTAATTCCGACTTTTCACACACTCTCTGCCCTAAGCTGCCGTAGGAAAGCTACAGAAATGACCCGCACTTTGAGTATATGTGCGACTTAGATACGCAGCGTCAGTCTGCTTGTAGTGCACGAGGATTGACAAGCTCATCGCTATCCTATTGTAGGAATAGTTAGTTGCGAATAGACTATAAAGCTGTTTCGCCAGCGTTTGATACACAACAGGAATGCCTGTCATGTCCGATATCGTCATGCTAGTTGTACTGGGGGCTGCGCTATTACACGCAACGTGGAACGCGATTGTCAAAGGTGGGCACGATAAACAACTGAATATGGTGGCGGTGGTTCTTGGACATGTTCTACCAGCCGCATTGGTATTACCCTTCGTGCCACCGCCTGCGGTTGAAAGTTGGCCTTGGCTTGCTGGCGGAATAGTTCTCCACGTCGCTTATCAATTATTTCTCGTACGCGCATATCAGTCAGGTGACCTATCTCAGGTGTATCCCATTGCACGAGGTTCGGCCCCATTGCTCGTGACCCTGGTGTCTGTCTTGTTTCTTGGTGTCGTCCTTGGCAATGCTGAGTTGCTCGCAATTTTACTGATAGCAGCGGGCATTTTGAGTATCTGCCTAGTTCGAGAACAAAGCGGATCATTCAATCGAAATGCGGCCACACTAGCTTTGGCTACAGGCGGTTTCATTGCAGGTTACTCACTTGTTGATGGAATCGGAGCGCGATTAGCAGGCACCGCCCTAGGATTCTATGGGTGGCTTGCCATTGGCAACGCTGGTGTCATGTTTTTTGCTGCTCAGACCTTACGGCCTGGCTTGTTGACGGATGTCATGCGCTCCGGCAAGGTAGTTTTTCTCTTTGGCGGAAGTGCATCATTTCTCGCCTATGCCTTGGTGATCTGGGCATTCACACAGGCACCCATTGCATTGGTCACGGCTTTGAGGGAGGCCAGTATCGTGTTTGCCTTGCTGATCGGAGTAGTGCACTTGAAGGAGCGTTTGAGCCTGATGAAAGTACTGTCAACATTCACGACATTGTGTGGTGTAGCCATGCTTCGATTCGCCCGTTAGCATTGATGCGCATCCTGGCGTTCAGTGATCTTCATAGGGATCAGGCGGCGGCTAGCGCCATCGTGGCCGCAAGCAATGACGCTGACGTCGTTGTCGGCGCTGGCGATTTCAGCACTCGTGGGGCAGGTTGTAAACGGACTCTCGAATTGCTAAAGGATATAGTATGCCCACTGGTAATTGTTTCTGGGAATCACGACCAGCGTGCAGTGCTTGATGGTATTTGCGCAGTGAAACCAAGTTGGCATTTATTGCACGGAAGCACCGTCACAATCGCAGGCAAGACATTTCTGGGAATTGGAGGTGAGATACCGCGTCTCGGATCTGCCACATGGAATGAATCTATTGAAGAGGACGTTGCATCTGAACTTCTCGCCCAGACGCCAGGCTGTGATGTTTTCATCTCCCACACACCGCCACTTGGCTATTCAGATCAACAATTTGATGGGTCACACGAGGGTAGCAAATCGGTGCATAACGCGGTACTGAGGGACCAGCCTGCGCTTTGCCTCTGTGGTCACATCCATCATTCATGGGGCAGCATCGAACAGCTAGGGCCAACTCTCGTCCACAATCTTGGGCCGACAGTGAATTGGCACACTATCTAACTTGAGAGTCAGGAGTTTTCGAGTACCTGATCTTGTTTCTGCCAGTATTCTTCAATCCACGATTCAATCATTCCGTCGTGTGCAGCTATCTGTTCCTGGGTGACATTTTCCGGAGCCGTATTACTCTCCAACCATTCAAGCATTGCCCCTTCCACTGTATTAGCGGATAACTCGTTGTGTATTTTTTGCAGATGTCCTATCGCTTGAGGTAGTGTCAGCCTGAGCCCGCCAGAAAATAGCACTCGACGTTTGCGCGTGCTGACTTCTACATCCTCCAGCGATTCCCATACTGCTCTTGCGCACGCTCCTCCAGCTCTTCCTCTTCTGAGCTATACCAACTTGTTGAAGGATCCCAGGGGCTTTCTTGCTCCAGTGTGTCCACGGCTTTTGCTGCCGGTTTTGCTCCTGTCAGGGTGTTAACGATTACCTGGAATAAGCTCATACTCTTTTCTCCTGCTCTACCGAAGGGGTGTTGCGCGAAGCCAACAGTTCATCCGTGAACTATAGCTTCAAGAGTCCAACTGGAGCAAGACGGTATGAAGCTTTGGATTTTGTGGTATCAAGCTCTCTCTTTGTTGCGTCCTGCATTTTCACGTCACGTAACTTTCCTGTGGTTTGCGTTAGCCGTCATGGGTATCAGTGTCAGGCGCGACAGATTGGGGGTCACCAGCATTGTCCGTTCTCTGGCGCTCAATTCAAATAGCTACCACTGTCTGCTCGATCACTTCCGTAGCGAAGGTGTCAGCCTGAAAAAACTGGTCAACTGCTGGACGTCATGCGTGTTCAGTTTGTTCGGTTCCAGAATCGAGCGCGTCAACGGCAGATGCATTGTGCTGGCCGACGGCAAGAAAATAGCCAAGGAGGGACGGAAGATGCCGGCGGTCAAACTGCTGCATCAGGAATCAGACAACGCCACCAAACCCTCTTATATCATGGGATATTCCACTCAGGCTGTGTCCTTGCTCGCTCGTGCTGCTGACAGCCTGTTCGCTGTTCCGCTGGACGTGAAGATACACGAAGGACTCGTTCATTCTAATCGTTCACGTAAAACGCTCTATGACAAACTGCTTGACATGATTTCACAGATCACACTGCCCGAATCATTCTATCTTGTTGCCGATGCGTACTACTGTAATGGCAAAATGGTCAAGGGCATGCTTAGTTCAGGCAATCACTTGATCACACGCGCACGATCCAATGCAACCGCCTACTTCCATGCACCCGTCATCACAGGAAAACGACGAAGAGGTCGACCAAAGAAGTATGGACGCCATGTAAAGCTCAAGGAACTTTTCAACAGCGCGCATCCTGTGTTACGTATTGTCAGTCCAGTCTATGGCGAAAAGAATGTAACGTTGAAGGTGCGCTCGTTTCAATTGTTGTGGAAACCTGCAGGTAGGCCCGTACACTTTGTTCTCGTCGATCATCCAACCCGCGGCAAGATCATCATGATGACAACCGACTTGGAATTGTCAGTGGAAGAGGTCATCCGACTTTACGGTCTGCGCTTCAAGATCGAACTCGGATTCAAACAAGCCTCTCAGGTAATCGGTACATTTGACTACCATTTCTGGATGAAAGCGATGATTCCGTTGAACCGTGGTAATGGAAATCAATACCTTCACAGGCAAACAGTACAATATCGACAACAGGCACTAAGGAAGCTGCACAGCTATCATCTGCATTTACTGATGGGAATGATATCGCAAGGATTGATGCAGTAACTCTCGGCTTGTCATACAGCACAGGTCTGGAAGTCGTTCGGCTCGTGGCTACGAACTATTCGCACTGGTGTGGCACCATCCGAACGAATTGTTTCTATGGCGCTCGAGAATACGCTACCTGAATTTCTGCTTGTTAACTCCCCAGACAATAACCTTGCGAAATTCGTGACTGATCATCAAGACCCTTATAGAGCGCACGCAATGGGAATCGCTGCATAAAAAACTCCTGACTCACGAGAAGTTTAGTTGATAGTTGCAAACGAACGTAGGGTGAATTATTGTTCGGATAATATAAATTCAGCACTATGCAATGATCAAATATATGAACAATAAAAGCCTTGATGATCTATCGGTGTTTGTAGAAGTCGCTCGAGCGAATGGGTTTCGCGCTGCAGCTGACAATTTAAACCTAGCAGCAGGGTCGGTCAGTGAGGCTATCCAACGAATTGAAAAGCGTTTGGGCGTTCGTTTGATTGAACGCACCACTCGCAGAATATCATTGACCAGTGCAGGTCAAAAATTGTTCGAACGCAGTCTGCCTGCTTTGGCAGATTTAGCTAGTGCTATTGATGATGTGGGCGAGGACCAGAATCTAATCTCCGGTACGCTGCGATTATCAGCGCCACGCAGTAGCTCCGCATTTTTTCTGGATGATGCGATAACAAATTTCTGCTTAAATTACCCAACAGTTAATGTCGAGGTTATATACGATGACAGTAAGGTAGATCTGGTGTCGTCTGGCGTTGACGCTGTTATCCGATCGCGCACACTGCTTGAAAAAGAAACCCACGCTGTTGAGATTGGTCCTGCACTGGACATGGCACTTGTGGTGTCACCTGCCTATGTGGAACGTCACGGATGTCCGAAAAAACCGACTGATCTCACTAGCCACGACGGCATACGCTTCTGCTTTGGCCGAGGGGATCGGCTTGCGCCGTGGTCATTTGTTACCGGTAATAAGAAACCTTACAGGGTCAATCCTAAGCCGCGTTTGGTCGTAAATGATTTGGCCTCCATGATCAAAACTACCAGAACAGGACTGGGGTTTTGCTATGTCTACAGGAAACCTGCTGAACCATATATTGCCTCTGGAGAATTAAGCTCTTTGTTTGAGAGGAATATTCCCTCG
This sequence comes from uncultured Granulosicoccus sp., assembly GCA_938003775.1. Classification (GTDB taxonomy): domain Bacteria; phylum Pseudomonadota; class Gammaproteobacteria; order Granulosicoccales; family Granulosicoccaceae; genus Granulosicoccus. The sequence continues at coordinate 10,074 of CALKXZ010000124.1, forward strand.
CTTTCTCGTTATACCATTAACTATCTCACCAAGCGGCATATGCCTGCCCGACTGCGGGCGTTTATTGATCTAACAAAGAAGCTATAGTTGAGTTACACAGCTTAGCGATTACACTAATTTTTTTGCACAATCGACTATGGCTTCGAACGCCAACTGTATATCTGATTCCTGCATGTCGAAATGACCCGCCTGGAAACGTATGACGAGTTTACCCGCATGGGTGCTTTGGGTTAAATACAATATTCCACCATCGTTTATGGCATTGACCAGAGCCAGATTAAGTGCATCCAGATCGTTATTATTCGCTGGTGCGTAGCGAAAGGTAAACAGGGAGAGCACCGGTGCCGTCACCACTTCAAAATCTGGTTCGGCGTTAAGCTTTGCCGCCATTAATTCAGACCAAGTGACATGATTTCTGATACGTTCACGTAAGCCTTCCAGTCCGTAGGCGCGAATCAGAAACCACAGTTTTAATGCACGAAAGCGGCGACCCAGCTGTATGCCCCATTCGCTGAAGTTAATAATGCCATCCTGACCGTATGTTTTTAAATATTCAGGTTGGATAGCCAGTGTTTTAACCAGTTTAGCCGGCTCCTTAACGAAATGAGCTGAGCATTCCATTGGTGCTCCCAGCCACTTGTGTGGATTGAATACCATGCTGTCTGCCAATTCAATACCTGCCCACAGGTACCGATACTCAGGACAGATCATCGCGGAGCCAGCCCAGGCGGCATCTACATGCGTGTAGAGGTTGTAACGCTGTGCTACGGTACAAATATCTCTAACGTGATCGGTTGCACCGATCGATGTGCCGCCAACACAGATAACCACACCAGCTGGTACGTGGCCTTGATCCAAATCAGAGATGATGGCCTCTTCCAGTTTGTCCGGTTGCATGGCAAATTGCGTATCGCTGGCCACCTTGACCAGATTGGCTTGACCAAGACCTGCAATCCACATGGCTTTGTCGATAGATGAATGAGTATGTTCAGAGGCATAAACTCGCAGAGTCGGCTGTCCGAAAAGGCCAGATGCATTGCCGTCAAAATTCAATGCCAGTTCACGCATGGTCAAAACAGCACATAGCGTGGCTGACGAAGCTGTGTCCTGTAGAACCCCCTGGAATGTATCTGGCAGTCCAACTGCCTGACGCAACCAGTCAATCATTTTTACTTCCAGTTCGGTGGCGCTGGGTGAGGTTTGCCATAACATACACTGAGCACCCATGGCTGTTGCTAATAGCTCTGCAACCACGGCCGGTGGTGCCGCATTACTGGGGAAATACGCAAAGAAGCGTGGGTGCTGCCAATGCGTCATGCCTGCCGGAATAATATCCTTAAAATCGTTAAAAATATCTGTCATGGAATGAGCAGATTCAGGAGGCGAGGGGGCTAATTGTTGGCTAATATCACCAGGGTTTACTTGTGACCGAACAGGTTGCTCAGCGATGGTTTCACGGTACTGCGCTGACCAAGCGGCGGCTTTTTCAAGCCAGTATTTAAATTCCTGATTATCCATTATGTTCTTATGCGAACCTGTTTTTAGGCCTGATTTACTGTGACGGTCAATGTATCAAACATTCCAGTTGAGCGTTATAAAAACACAGAAAATTACTAACGCAACTGCGAAATGGCCCGACATACTCACGCACTGATCAAAGGGTTCGTGTCATCAGTTTACGTGTTAAATGCGATACCGAGCTGGGTCAGGCAATAATTTTCCCGATAAAAAGACTCAGAGCACTAGGCACTGGTCAGTACGAATGTTGTTAAATTGAAATTTGGGACAATAGCTATAGAACGCCTGTGGGATGAGAACGCAGTTTAGTTAATCAGTCAAATAAACAGCCTATCGTTCAACGCGGCCCGCTCAATTCACGCTCCAACGTTTTTATCCAACACGTGAATTGCGCTAGAACTCATTCGCGCTTATGAGCTAAGGTTCTGCTTTTTACCCCAATTCTCGTTCAGTTCTCTTCAGGTCGTCAAGTGGACAGTCGCTAGGAAAGGGGAGGCGACATTGGTCTCTCACATTTTAAGCATCTCAGACTATGACGATCGAACGATACAGTGGTGAGATGCGCTGTTATTTAGCCCCAACAACCAGTGAACGCTTTGAGCGACTCTGAACGAGGTCAATATAGTGAAACACCTTCTAAAGCTGGTGGCAGCTGTATCGCTGTGCCATTTACTACTCGCAGGCTGCGCTACCGGACATGTAAACCCTGACGGGTGAGATCTCAGTGGTACGTATGATGGTGTGTGGATTGGCACAGTAGACGGCCCTCGAGCCAGTCGCGTGGACCTACCTGGAAATTGGTACGCATCCTGTGACTGGGAGCCGTATGAAATCTATATCACCGTCGATGATGGCAGAGTACGACTGGGTAGGCTAGAGGATAAAACGCCAGTGGCTACCGATGGTAGATTCCGAATAGACTACTCCAGTGGCCCTGCTGGCATGATTGGTGGCGTTATGGCGGGTAATGGCAAGGTCATCCAGGTATTTTCGGGTAGCTTAGCGGGTGAAAATCCGCGGGGTAAATACCGACAGTACAACACTGCAATTGGCACCTATACCTGTGGTGCCAAAATTCGATTTCGCCGTGATTCGAACTCTGCTGTTTAATTTTTACAGGCAATGAATGCATTCGTCACCTTTCAGCGCTCTCTGTCGATCGTACTAGCTGGCGTGTGGTTAGTGTGGTCGCCGCTGGGTCATGCTGCAACCGCACCCGACTCTCGGTATTCAATTGCGCCGGTCCCGAGCTGGGTGGCGCAGATTGATGTTGACATCGCTAAGCCAGAATCAGATGCGGTGGGTGGTGAGCGCCATCTGTTGGTCGATCGACAATACCGTGATGATGGAAACAC